>JALXCH010000212.1 GCA_026991005.1 Calditrichia bacterium
TGGCGGGACTCAGAATGACAGCCCCCTCCCTCCATCCCTGTCATTCTGAGCGGAGCGCCAGCGGAGCGAAGAATCTCATCGCCCTCCAAGAACAGGTCGAAGCATCTCGTTTGAAACTACAATTAAATCCTAAAACTCCAGTAAACTGACGTTCTTTTTACCCATCTTTTTCACCAGGGATTACCGCAAATAAATCGCCAGCAGTCCCACCAGCATATCGGCTTTTAACAAATTGCTCACCCGCTCCAGACCGGAAAAACTCTGGTCTATTCGAATCCGGTACAGGGCATAAAAAATAACCGGATAGACCCCTATTAGACACACCATCAGGTACTTTATCCCGTACCATCCCGCAAGGTAGGGTAGCAGAATGAGTGCCGCCAGCAAGAGATAATTCCAGTTTATCAGTCGCAGGGCAGCATGCTGGCCGTACACCAGCGGGAAGGTTCGTGCCCCCTGACGAGCATCCCCTTCCATATCCTGAATATCTTTAATAATCTCACGTCCCAGATGGTAGAAAAAAGCAAATGCAGCGGGAATTAAGGTGTATCGCGCCCGAAAAACAGCCAATCCTCCGTACACAAAAGCCAGTGCCGAAGCCAGGCTTACTGCCAGATTTCCCCACAAAGGGGTGCGTTTTAAATAGGCAGAATAAAAATACAGAAGTAGCGATACCGAGGCAGCAATCCCAAAAGCGGTAGCATGGATTTCCAGTGCCAGCAGCAATCCCACAGCAAATTCCAGAAAAGAGAGCTGACGTGCTCGCCGGGGTGAAATCCATCCCGCGGGCAACGGACGATGGGGTTTATTAATCCGATCGATCTCCACATCAAAATAATCGTTGATGGTATTTGCCGCAGCGGTAATGATGCCCGCCGAAAGGCAGGCCAGCAGCACATTCCGCAGGGGCATCAAGGTGCCGGTAATAAACGCGGCAATAAATACCGAAAACATGGCAATCAGTACATTGGAGGGCCGTGCCAGCCGCACTACCACTTTGAGGAAAGAGATCATTGGGATTTTTCGGGCATTTTTTCGACAATCGGTTTTAATCCTTCCCCGGGAACCAGTTCATATTCCGAGCCACAGTACGTACAGCGCGCTTTCCGGGGTGTGTCACTTTCTGCCGGTAGGTCTAATCGCACCCCACAATGGCACATCCATCCCACTACTTTTGCAGGTACCCCAACCATCAGGGCATACGGGGGCACATCTTTCGTCACCACCGCCCCGGCGCCAATGAAACAAAATTGCCCCAGTGTGATTCCACAAACAATGGTCGCATTGGCACCAATGGAAGCACCTCGCTTCACATAGGTGTCGCGATATTCATCTTTGCGGGGAATATGGCTGCGGGGATTCACCACATTGGTGAATACCATGGAAGGGCCGCAGAATACATCGTCTTCAATGT
Source organism: Calditrichia bacterium (assembly GCA_026991005.1). The sequence goes on from JALXCH010000212.1 coordinate 1,415, forward strand.
ACACATTATCGTAAATGGACACATTGTTTTGCACTTTTACATTATTCCCAATAGTCACCCGGGAACCAATAAATACATTTTGCCCAAACGAACAGCGTTCGCCAATCCGTGCGCCGCTCATCACGTGGCAAAAATGCCAGATTTTAGTTCCTTCTCCAATTTCTACCGGTTCATCGATAACACTGGTAGGATGCACAAAATACTTTTTCTCTGCCATAGGGTCTCCTTTGCGATTTTGCGTATAATATAAACGAAAAAAGAAATGATGTAAAATTAAAAGTTTTGTTTTAAAATTTCCGGGTTTCGTGATAAAATTATTTTATTGACTGAGATAAAAATTTCCCTAAATTGACATAAATAAAGAGTTTCTATCATATCATGGAGGAATGTATGCGTTACGGTTTCCGAGTGTTTTTAATTACGCTGTTGATTTTGCTTCCTGCTCTGGCCGGAGCGATTTCGTTAAATGATGTGTACCAGAATGCACCGGCAATGGCAGGTTACGATAAAGTTCTCATTCTGGATCCCGATTCCACTTACACCGGCGGACTTACCCTCTGGAACCAGAAGGTTGCCATCTGGGGTAACGGTGCCGTCATCGATTTGCAGAATTCGGCGATTATTGCCATCGGGAATGGAGTGCTGGATGTGGACGGCTGCATCATCATGAACGGTACAGCCGGTATTAACGTGAATGATGATGTGCACGCCACCGTTTCGAATTGCGTGCTCTACAACAACTACAACGGAATTGAACACAATAGCACCCGCGCCATGATTCGGGTGTACAACTCCATTATGGCTTACAACCAGAATTTCGGGTTGTACACTAAAGAAGAGAATTTGACATACCTGGAATACAATGTGGCATTCAACAATTTAGCCGGTCACTACATGGCCGGTTGCGGATCCTGAGGCACTCCCAATACGGCGTTTACGCCGACGCCTGGTACAGGCGCTTTGATTGATGTCGATCCGCAATTTGTTGACCCCACAAGCGGGAATTTCAATCTTCAGTCCACTTCGCCGTGCATTGGAAGCGGAAAGGATGGTTACGACCGCGGTGCGCGCTGGTACGTCAATCGTCTGGCACCGGTGGAATACCTTTCCCTGAATATGGTAGATTCCTTAAGCACTGTCACGTTGCAGTGGCAAAATCCCCTGACCATGCTGGACGGCTCCCCGGCCCCTCTTTCTATTGGTGCAAAAATTTTCCGGGACGATTCCCTCATTGCCCAAATCCCCAACCTGTCACCAGGTTCCGCTGTCCAATTTACCGATAACCTTCCCAAACCGGGGAATTACGTGTACCAGGTTTCGGTGTACGATCCCGCTGGTCTGGAAGGAATTCGTCGCCGAACGGCGCGCAGCTGGGGTGGTGGACTGCTGAAAGGCATCGTAATCTGGAACCTGGATCCCAATCCCATCAGCAAAGATGCCCTGATACAGACACTTGACGAACTTCAGTACCACGAAAATATTTTTGTGGTTAACGATCCCAATGAACTGGACTTAACCTCGGATGTGGAAGCGGTGTTTGTTCTGCTGGGCGTCCAGCCCAATGTGTATCTGTTAGGAAATGGAGCTTCGGAGCGGCTTATCGTTTATCTGGCCAATGGGGGAAATGTGTATCTGGAAGGTGGCGATTTCTGGTCGGATCCGCTCATGCAACAACTGGCTGTGTATCAATACTTCCACATTGATGCTCTGGGCTCGGGACAGAACGATTTAACTCAGGTCACCGGGGTACCCAACAGTTTAATGGATGGACTGAGTTTTTATTATGGAGGCCAGAACGTCTCGATTGATGAAATTACCAATCAGTACGATAGTGAAGTGATTTTAACCAATCCCGCGGACAACAAAGGGTGCGCCGTGGCGTATAATGCTTATCTTTACCGAACAATTGGGGCTTCTTTCCAGTTTGGAGGACTGGCCGATGGCAACGATCCCAATACGAAAAAGGAATACTTACAGCGAGTGCTGAACTTCTTTAACATCACAATTACCGGCATGCAAGACGACTCCCATCCGGGTAGCATAATCAGTCAATTTCAGTTACTGCCCAATTATCCCAATCCCTTTAACGCTTCTACCCGGATTCCATTTACTGTTCCCGCAGGTGGAACCGCTACCCTGGAAGTGTACAATATTCTGGGGCAAAAGATTGATTTCAGAAACATGAACATTACCACGGCAGGGCAATACTCCTTCTTCTTCGACGCATCCGCTCTTAGTTCGGGAGTGTACTTTTACCGTGTGAAATGGAATTCTGCAGGAAAAACCACATTTACCCGCATGCAGAAGATGATTTATCTGCGTTAATTGGATAAATTGTGTCGAATTTAAATCTGATTTTAGATACAATTTAGCAGAACTCCGTGAATGAAAAAAATTTAATTACCTCATCATGGAAAAAAGATGGAGAATTCTTCTCCATCTTTTTTTTTACAACTTCCCTGTATCTATTATCTTTCACTAAACCCAAACCCCTTAATCAACCTATTTAATTCATAATATTTCAGGAAAGCGTCCCTCTCTATCAGCTATTTTCCATAATCATAAAAAAAGGCTTGATTATTTCCTTTTTTTACCCTAAAATGTACTTATAGAAATAACAAAGGATTGTTCTCCTCACAAATATAGATTTTATGACATATATCACTTTGGTGATATGAGAAGTGAATAAACTTCATGATATTGTGAATTCAAGGATGAACTATGTACAATTTTGACTACAAAAAGACCTTTTACCAACGACCGATTTATACTCAAGATAATATTCGGTTATGGACAATCCTGAGCATTGTGGCCATTATTACCATTTTGATTGTTTCAGGCTCGCTGGATTGGGTGCGGCATTTCCCGGAACAGATAATCATCCGAAAGATAAAGCGCGAATACATCGCCTTCTTGCTCGAACAAAAATATCCTCAGAAGACGGTGGAAACAGAGAAAACGTCGGAGCCCCCCTCCATTTCCGAAACGGCTCAAGCGATTCCCAAAAAAAGAGCCATTCATTCGAAGAGAAGTGGAAGGAAGCATACCGGAAGGGGTAAAACTCGCCGGTCGCCGGGCGACATTTTAAAGTATGTGATTCGGCCGGAGGAATCGAGTATCGAGGCCATCACTGCAGCGGTGGAGAAAACACCGGGCGCTGCCGCACTGGGAGCAATAATTTTCCGCACCGAACGTCCCCTCTCTTTTGCCAATACCGAGCAGATTAACGAACGAATGAATTCCAGCATCAATATTCCACCACCCCATTACGAACGGTTTGCTCGTCACAATGGAAAACGCAACCTCTACGAAACTATCGCGATAATGGAACTAAATGAGCATAATATTCGCTATTGTTTCGAGAAATATGCACGGTACGACCCCACTTTTTCCGGAGACGTGGTGGTGAGCTTTACCATTCACCCCAACGGATATGTTATTCCCTCCAGCATCAAGATCATCAAAACCAGCATCCACGATCCCCGCATTTTGCAGTGTATTAAACGGAGTATTCAGCGCTGGAGGAATTTTCCCCGTATCGCCTTAACCGACGGGAATTTCACCATTACCCGTAAATACGTTTTTTAAGGAGCTCCATCCCCCCGTAAATCCTATTCCGGAGCATTAGTCTAAAATCAAATCCGCTGGAGTGAAGCAGAAAAAAAAGTCTGTCTCTATCTTGATTTCAAGTAGTCAGTTTCCAGCATCCCGGCAATTATTTTCCACAGTTCTTTAAAAGAATTTGGGTTCTTCGTACTCACCAAATACTTCTTTGAGAGTATTAACCATTTCTCCCAGAGTACAGTAAGCCTTTGCCCCGTCGATTAACGGGCGCATCAAATTTTTTCCCGTTTCGGCAGCTTCTTTCAATTCCGCCAAACGTTTTTTAACCAGATTGTTGTCGCGTTTCTTCCGTAACTCCTGCAACCGCTGTTTCTGGATGCGTTCCACCGATTCCGGAATTTCCAGAATGGGGATTTCGATCTTCTCATCTTCATCCACAAACTCGTTCACCCCCACAATGATGCGCTCTTTTTTATCAATTTCCTGCTGGTACACATAAGCAGCCTGGGCAATCTCCCGCTGGAAGAAGCTGGCTTCGATGGCAGGAATCACCCCACCAAACTCATCTATTTTGCGGAAATATTCCTCAGCTTTTTGCTCCATTTCGTTGGTCAGTTTCTCCACATAGTAACTTCCGCCCAGGGGATCGATGGTGTAAGCCACACCTGTTTCGTAAGCCAGAATTTGCTGAGTGCGCAGTGCAATCTTGACCGCTTTTTCCGAAGGCAGTGCCAGGGTTTCGTCCATGGAGTTCGTGTGCAGACTCTGGGTACCTCCCAGAACGGCAGCCAGTGCCTGGTATGCCACCCGGACAATATTATTTTCGGGCTGCTGGGCGGTGAGGGAACATCCCGCCGTCTGGGTGTGGAAGCGCATTAACCAGGAACGGGGATTTTTCGCACCGTATTTGTAGCGCATCCGTTTAGCCCAGATGCGCCGAGCGGCGCGGAATTTGGCGATTTCTTCGAAAAAGTCGTTATGGGAATTAAAGAAGAAAGAAAGACGCGGGGCAAACTTATCGATATCCAGACCGCGCTCCAGCGCCGCTTCTACATAGGCAAATCCATCTGCCAGGGTGAACGCCAGCTCCTGCACCGCGGTGGAACCGGCTTCTCGAATATGGTATCCGCTAATGCTGATGGTATTCCATTTGGGAACGTGCTCCGTGCAATATTCAATCATGTCCACAATAATGCGCATGGAAGGATGGGGAGGATAAATCCACTCCTTCTGGGCAATGTATTCTTTCAGAATATCGTTCTGCACGGTGCCCCTTAATTGCTCCAGAGGGACGCCCTGTTTTTCGGCCACAGCCAGGTAAAATGCCAGCAGCATTGCCGCAGGACCATTAATGGTCATGGAAGTACTTACTTTATCCAGAGGAATGTCTTTAAACACCACCTCCATATCCTGCAGGGAAGAAACCGAAACACCGCACTTCCCGACTTCTCCTTCACTCATGGGATCATCCGCATCGCGCCCCATCAAGGTGGGTAAATCGAAAGCAACGGAGAGCCCGGTCTGTCCGTTCTTCAGCAAATATTTGAAGCGCTGATTGGTATCCTCCGGGGTTCCGAAACCGGCAAACTGCCGCATCGTCCATAGTTTGCCCCGATACATGTTGTAATGGATGCCGCGGGTAAAGGGGAATTCACCGGGATATCCCAGGTCTCGCTCGTAATCCATTCCCTCCAGATCGGCAGGTGTTGCCAGTAATTCTACCGGTTCCGAAGAGGTGGTGACATATTTAAAATCCCGATC
>JALXCH010000213.1 GCA_026991005.1 Calditrichia bacterium
CATCCCGAGCCGTCCCAGAACAGAGGCAGACAAACCCCGGGGAACAGCTCCGGGCGAGAACCTATTTTAACCGATAGCCGGTCTTTCACCTTTCGGACAGTTAACCCAAACTCCATTAACACCGAAAAGGAGAAACACGCTTCTGTTAGCCCGCTGCCGCCATTGTGGACGAAAGGAAAAGCGCCGCAATCCGGGGAGTTTTCTGCAGGAAAGAACTTCTTTGCAGGTACTTATTCCAAACCGCCGCAAGAGCCGTCAGTCTCTCCCATTCCGTTATCCGGAGCACAGCCATCCCCGAACGTGGTGGAGATGCCCGGAGGGAGACCCCCTTCCGGGAAAGGAATCCCGCAAAATCCGGAATCCTTTCAGCCACCACGCTCCCTGTTCGAAATTTTCGTGCGCACCACCCCGAAATTCATTTCGTTGGAGGGGACAAAGAGCACTCCCCCCTCCCCACAGTCAGCGCACTCCTCCCCCGGGGAATTCCCTTCTCAGGATTGGAATCCCACAGCACAACCCTCAGGGGAAGCCGCTTCGTCAAAAACGGGAGGGACAGAAGTTTCGGGAAAGCCACCGGCTCATCAAACGGTTTTCCGGTTCAGCACCGAGACGGGAATTCCCCCGGAAAATCCGGTTCATCCGTTGCCGAGAAACGGTTTTCTTACATCAGAGGCATCTCCCCTCCAGGGTACCCGAAACTCAACAGGGGGGAATACTTCACCTGCTCAGGAAGTTGCTCCTCAACAGCAGAAAGCCCCGTCCGGAGAAGAAAATGCTACGCGACTCCAGAACAATTTCCACCCCGGCAACCAACTTCAAAGAGAAACTCTGGAGAGCATTCCGGAAATAAAAAGAGTACCGGAATCACCGGATTCTAACCACACAGTTCGGGCACAAACATTTTCTTCTACCGTACCTCGCAACACTACTTCCGGGGCGCTTCACCTGCTCTTTCTCTCCTCGGAAGAATGGGGGGAATCTGCCGGACAATCCATGCCCAAAGCAGGAATTCCCCATCGGAATTCGTTTTCCCCTTCCGGGGCTTCAGCAGAGGAAAGCTTCTCCGGGCAATTCGCTTCCTCATCTTCCGCCGGAGAAAATCCGGTGCATAGTTCCGAGAGCCCGGCGTTCCGCCCGGTTTTTACCTCCTCCCCGGGTAAATCCGAGACTCCACCGACGCCCTTTCCGCAGGCATCTTCCGCGGGTGGGGTGGCTTCACCCGGAATTTTATCGGGGAATTTAACCAGCTCAGAAGCATCACCGGGCGTTTCCATTCCGGTGCGGGAAAACAACCGAAAATCCGCGTTAAAAACTTCTTCAGTTCACCCGGAGAAAGCAGAGGGTACAAACCACTCCACTGCGCCAGCGACCAGGGAATTCAAAACCGAGCTACCGCGGATGTTTGCTCCTTCTTCCGGAACCGAAGAGCCGCTCCCGGCTGCTTCTCCCCGGGAAGAAGCACCCTCCGCACCAGAAAAGGAATTCTCCTCACCGGGTTCTTCAGAGGTTCATCCTCCGGAAGCACCCCAGGGGGAGAAAACGGCGCCTCGAACCCGAGAAGGCGTCCATCTACCCCCAAAATCCGAAGCGGTGGGGTTTCATCCTTCGCCCCATCGGCTGGCCTCGCGAACGCCGCGCACGGTATTTCCGTCTTCCCGGGCAAATTCCCTCCCCCAGCCGATGGAAATCATTCGCCAGGTAGCCCGTTCTTTCCACCTGGCACTCCGCAATGGGGTTCAGGAGATGTTTCTGGAATTGCGTCCCGAAAGCCTGGGGATGGTCAAAATCCAGCTCACAATGCAGGATGAAAAGCTTTCCGGGCGGGTGGAAGTTGCTACTCCCGAAGCTCACCGCCTGATGGTGCAGCATCTGCCGGAATTAACCCAGAAGCTGCAGGAGATGCACATCCAATTGGAGCGGGTGG
>JALXCH010000214.1 GCA_026991005.1 Calditrichia bacterium
CACTAAAAAGTGTTTCACTATTTAGTGAAAAATAATTGACACTTAATGATGTACTTTGTATATTGAATCTGACAATCTGTGAGCAAAAATAGAAATGAAAAAATCGATTAAGAATCTTGAAAATCCTTTTATTTACGGAAAAGTGGTTACCGGGAAATTTTTTGTCAATCGGGAAAGGGAACGAAGTGATTTGGCGCTGGAAATTGAACAGCACACCAACATGATTCTCTATTCACCCCGGCGGTTTGGGAAAACTTCACTGGTTCAGCAGGTGTTTCTGGATTTGAAGAAAAAAAATAAAAAATTTGCCGGTCTTTATATCGATTTTTACACCATTGCCAGTCGCGAGAAGTTCTTAAAAAAATTAGTGGAAGAGTATAGCAAGCACAGCGGTTTCACTCTGGAAAGACTAATCCGCCAGTTGAAGAAAACGCTTACCGGAGTTGTTCCGGTCATTAGTCTGGATGCGTTGGGTCAACCGCGCCTGGAAATCCAGTTCACCGCTGCTCACACGGATTTAATCTTCGAGCAGGTGGTCAATCTACCGCAGGAGCTGGCCAGGCAGGGCAATTTGGTAGCAGTGTTCTTTGACGAATTTCAAGAAATAAACCTTTTAAACGGATCACGTTTTCAAAAAGAGTTACGCTCTGTAATTCAGCATCACGATAAAGTGAGTTATATTTTCAGTGGTTCCAAACATCATCTTTTTGAAACACTTTTCGAAAGGCCTGAAGAACCGCTCTACCGCATCGGCAAGCGGATGGATTTGCAAAAAATTCCGGAAGAACAGTACCTCCCTTTCTTGGCTCATCATTTAAAGAAAGTCAATTCAAAATTTGTGATTGACCATGCGCGCAGAATTTACTCTATTGCCAATGGGATTCCCTATTACGTTCAGATGCTCGCGCACGAAGTTTTTAATTTATCTCTTTTAAGAGAGGATAGCGATCCGGACACGCTTCTGGCAATGGCTACCAATAGAATCCTGGAGAACAAACAGGATGAATTCGCCTTTGTGCTGGAGCATTTGAATCGCTCCGAGCGACTGGTATTGGATATTCTGGTTCATAATGGTGGCGAAAATTTGTTCAAGAAGGAGATTCTGACCAATTACGGTCTGGCTCCTTCCACCTTGAGAAAAGCATTACAGACACTGCAAAAGAAAGGAATTCTATTCCGGGAGGGAAAAGCGTACTTTTTCCAGGATGTGTTTTTCGAACGATGGCTCAAACGTGTGCTGTGAATTCCACACAATTTCCCTTTGTAATTTGAATTTGCTTTACAACTGAAAACACAAATCCCAAAACGCAATCCCAATAATACCAAAATCCAAATCACAAATCACAAATCCCAATAATTAAATTTCTTTGATGAATCGTTTGACTCAGTCATTTTCTTCAAAGATTTCTGTAATAAATATTTCAGAAATTCCCGATGCATAATTAAAAAGTTGAAATAAAAAACCTCCTCAGGTTAAATTTTATGTGAGAACAAAACCTGAGGAGGAAAACTAATACTGAAAACTAAATTAAAAGATTTTTTTCATTTTTGCAAGTCTTTTGGTCTGGATTCGGGCACACGAGCACTTAATACCTCGGCAAATCATATTAAGCCGAATCATTTTCTGTACTGGTTTTTGTTTTTCAGTGCTGTTAAAGGTAACCGGAGTCTGTTGCAGAGTGACCAATGGGGGCGATTAGAAGGGGTTAAGCGCTTGTTTCAGTTGAATCGATTTCGCAATTCCTGCTATCGACACACTGTATTTTCCCATAGGGGTCCTGCGGAAGTGATACCCTTGTTACTGAATGTTTGAAGGATATTGGCAGTAACGATTTGCGGAAAATAAACTACCATGTTGCGGCTCAACTTATGTTGAATTCTCAGGTGAATACCAAGAAATATCATTTAGAAAATGAAGTAGTGTATTGAAACAAGTTATTAATTCAGATTTTAGCTGTGGGTTTGTTAATGCTGTTTCGACGAGAGAATGGTTATCAACTCTCTCGTTTATACTGTTCTGTAAAGTTGACTCTACGGTTTGTGGGAGAGGTTTTATTTGAGAGCAACTTCTATATAGGAGTCCATTGGTCTGATACAGAACCGTATCGGATTAGAAAGCTAATAGGCCCGAATCCAGACATCAAAAGACCACCTTAACCAAAGGGTATCACTCTTTGGATGGGGGATTTTTGCCCCTTTTGGCTTTGAAGTAAATAAGTTGTCTGAAACATAGAAATTCTCTTATTATAATAGAGAATTAAGCATAGCATCGGGAATTTCTGAAGTGGAGTCGGTAACTTGGGAATACATTGCAACAGGAGGGGGAGAGGAGACGGTGCTCTTTTTACATGGCATGACTGGCGCTAATGATATCTGGTGGCAACAGATTGAGGCATTAAAGGAACACCGTCGTGTTATCTCCGTTACCTATCCGCCTGTGCGAAGTCTGGAAAAGCTGGCAAAAGGTGTTTTATCTATCCTGGAAAATGAAAAGGTAGAAAACGCCAATATCGTGGGTACTTCTCTTGGTGGATATTTCACTCAACATTTAATAACCCGATATCCTGAACGAGTTCGCCGGGCTGTCCTATCCAATACTTTTCCACCCAATAACCTGATTGCTGAGAAGAAGTGTACCATAGGAAAAATACTCCCTTATCTGCCTGAATGGCTGCTGCTATCTGTATTTCGCAGTAATTTTCTGCGAACTATCTATCCGACCTCTGGCGGCGAGGAGTTGACCATAGCCTTTTTGAATGAACTGAGTAATGGGCGGATGAGTTAAGCTCAGTTGGCGGCGCGGTTTTATTGTGTGATTGAGAAATTTCCCGCACCTGTTCTGGATATTCCCTAAATGATTTGAATCGGAAAAAGATCCTTTGGTGGAGTTGACGCTTCGGAAGCAGTTGAAAAAACCTATCCGGAGGCGATAGTGCATACTTTCTCTAATGCAGGGCATTTTCCTTATCTTAATCGTGCAAAAAAGTACACCCAACTGCTGGTTGATTTTCTGGGTAAGCCCTGAGATTTTATTGAAGATTTTCTGAGTAAAATTCATTTATAAAAATGAAAAATGGAAAAGCAGACAAATTTACTACATGAACCAGGATTGTCGCTTTTACCGCCCTCAGATTATATAATAAAGTGCAGGAGGAAATCGGTTTTAATTCTCCTGCATGTATTTATCCGCGTACTGCTTTTCCAGCTCATGTTTGTGATGCAAGGCATCATCGGCCAGAGCACGGAAAAACTCTTTTACTCTGGGAGATTTACAGATGTTTTCCAGATAGCGAAATGTTTCAATCGCTGTTTTTTCGCGTTTCATGGCAATTTGCAGCGCTTCTTCATAGGTCATATTTTCGTGGGGACGGGTGTTCACGAAATAATCGCTTAACTTTAAATCCACCGATTTTTCGGCGATATCTTTGAACTCTTGATTGTGTTCCAGGGAAAGCAAAATCGCCTTATGTTTTTGCTCCCCTTTTGCCAATTCCAGCAATGCTTCTCGAATGGCAGGATTCTTCACTTTTTCTGCCCAGTTTTTATAGAAATAATAGCTGTCTTCGATGATGGCCAGAGCAAAGCTAATAATAGATTCCACCGATTTCAGATGCAGATGGTCTTTTTCCCGGGACATAGAGGGCCTCCTCGTTGAATGAACTTTCTCAAATTTTTCACCCAGATTCTGGGAAATTTATCGCGTAGACACAGCCGTTGGCTTCCGCTGCCGTAAGTTTTTATGCTTTGTCAGATTCGGCAGAGCGCTTGAGCTCTCCGGTTAGGTACCGGTGCACAAAATACGAAGCTTTTTTCCCATCCGCAATAGCGCTGATGGCATCTTCCGGACCGCGCTCGCAATCACCTCCGGCGAATACTCCTGGAACGTTGGTTTCCAGGGTGTCGGGATTTACCTCGAAGGTTCCCCAGCGGGTCACTTTGATTTCCAGTTCCTGCGCCATGCTGCTGTCCACCTTCTGACCAATGGCCATGATGCAGGTATCCGCCTCGATGGTGAAATTGGAGCCTTCGATGGGTACGGGTCGGCGCCGACCGCTGGCATCGGGTTCACCCAGCTGCATGCGCAGGCACTCAATGGCCAGCCGCTGCCCTTTCTGGCTGATTTTGATGGGTGTAACCAGAAACTGGAACTGTACGCCTTCTTCCTTAGCTTCTTCGATTTCCTCCCGATTGGCGGGCATTTCTGCCTCGGTACGGCGATAGAGAACGAATACTTCTTTCGCTCCCAGACGCACGGAGGAGCGGCACACATCCATGGCGGTGTTACCGCCGCCTACCACTACCACCCGCTCGCCCAGGTCGGGTCGTTCGCCTTCGGCGATGCGATCCAGAAAATCTACCCCCACCAGCACCCCGGGCGTGTCCATCCCCTCGATGGGCATCTGGGTACCTTTTTGCGCTCCCACAGAAATGAATACCGCATCGTACTGCTCCCGCAGCTCTTTCAGGCTGACATCCTTTCCCACATCCACCCCGAACTTTACCTCCACTCCGGTATCCAGAATGGTTTGAATCTCGCGATCCAGCACTGCTTTGGGCAGGCGGTACTCGGGAATACCGTAGCGCAGCATGCCACCCAGGTAGTTGTGTTTCTCGAACACCGTCACCCGATGCCCGTAATTGCGCAGGTAGTACGCGGCGGTTAGTCCGGAGGGACCGCCTCCCACAATGGCGACCTGCTTGCCGGTATCGGGCAATTCTTTACCAATGCCCAGCACCCGGTACTTCTGCTCCACGGTTTTATCGGTGATGTAGCGCTTCAGGAAACGGATGGCGATGGGTTCGCCATTGTGCCCCAGGGCGCACACATCCTGGCAGCGAGCGGTGCAAATACGGCCACAGGATTCCGGGAAAGGGTTGGTGTCATAAAGAATTTCCAGTCCCTCCTCCAGCCGACCTTCCCGAATGCTGCGAATGTACTCGGGGATGTCCATGTGGGTAGGGCAGGCCGCCACGCAAATGCCGCACTCCAGGCAGCGGCTGGCCTCGTCGATGGCCATCTCGTCGGTAAATCCCAGGGCCATTTCCTCAAACGTATGCTTGCGCTTTTCGGGCTCCATTACCGGCATCTCGGTGAGTTCCGGGTCTAACAGCCAGGCTTCTTCGGTGCGCCGGTAGCCTTTTTCGTCATCCTTCCACGCTTTGTCTTCCACCCCCGGCTGGAAGCGCCATTCCTCGGGATTGGTGGTAACCCAGATGTAATCGTTGGACATACCCAGCGAGCCGGTGGGACACACATCCACGCACAGGGCGCACCAGCAGCAACGACCGTAGTCAATCAGGGGACGCAGCCCGCTGTCGCCGTTTTTGGGCTCCAGTCCCGCCACCTCCACCATGTCGATGGCTTCGTTCTGGCAGATTTCCTCGCAGGTGCCGCAGCCAATGCATTTCTCGATGTCGTTCACGTGGAAACCGCGGTAGCGCGGCGCACCCTCGCGCTCGGTCACCGGTTTATTTATGGTAAACGGTTTATCTAACGCCCGTTTCCAGGCGTAAAAAGGGGAGATTAAATCGCGTAAACTCATCTTATTGCCTCATTCTTTTTTCTGACGAGATAAACAGGTGATTTTGTGAACCACGAATCACACGAATAAACACGAATGATGTTATATCAATGTTTTTTAAAAATTCCCCTAAAAACAGGGAAAAACAAAATATCCAAAATAATAAGTTTAAATGTCTATTTAACGATTGTCTTTTCATGTTTAATTCTTTAGCTCAGAATTTTTCATTTCTTTTTACCCGTTCATTATCTCAAAAAAATCCGTTTGAAATAATTGTGCTCAATTTCTTCTTCCGTTCAGTTAAAATGTGTCGCTCTTTCAGAGCTCTATTTTTAGAAGAACATTCTCTATCCCAGGGCTTCGCCCTGGGTTACCAGTGTGTGAGTGCTTCGCACTCATTTTTTTACTCTATAAACTCTATTAACCTTATTAACCCTATTAGCCCTATTTACCCAAGGATTTTTTCAGTGTCTTCTGTGTCCTCTGTGGTTCAATCAATTCAAAATTCTTAATTAAATCCCCATGTTACCGTTCAATCTCCGGGGGGCAGGTTTGCAGGGAGACCATCAGCGGGGCCACATCGGCGACGCTGACACCTACCGCCAGTTGTTCCAGCAATGCCATGGCATGGGTGTAACTGGCACCCCGCACGTGCACCCGCCGGGGATATTCGCTTCCGTCGGAAACTACGTAATATCCCATCTCCCCGCGACCGGATTCCGCCCGTACGTAGGTCTCGCCCGGGGGAATCTTCCAGTGCAGAGGATTGGGCAGTTTGTACCGCACTGCACCACCGGGCATCTTCTTCAAAATCTGGCGAATCAGGTCAATGGACATCAGGATTTCTTCCTTGCGCAGCAGGGTGCGCTCGTACACATCGGATGCGCTGCCCAGAATCATCTGAAAATCCAATTGGTCGTACACCAGGTAGGGATTGTTCTTACGCACATCCAGCGGCACACCGGCTGCCCGAGCAGTGGTGCCGGTAATCCCGAACGGCTCTACCCATTCCGGAGGAATGTAACCCAATCCCTGGGTACGCAACTTGAACACCGAATTATGAAACATCACCCGTTCGATATCCAGAATGAGTTTTTCCAACTTCTTCAACACCGCTTCTACCCGTTGCGGGAAGCCTTCCGGGAAGTCCTGGCGCACACCGCCGGGAATGATGTACATGTGGTACACCCGTCCGCCGGTAAGTTCTTCGAACAAATCCAGCACATAATCGCGGTGTGCCACACCCCACTGCCCGATGGTGCCCAGTCCCGTGGAACCCGCCTGTCCGCCCAGCCCCATGGTGAGCGAGGCTACGCGCATCAGTTCCAGTACGAAAGTGCGAATCCACTGCCCGCGCTCCGGCACCTCAATGCCCGCCAGTTCCTCCACAGCCGTAGCAAACAGGTACTCATTGTAATCCGGTTCCGGCACGCAGATACGGCACACGATGGGGAAGCACTGAATATACTTGCGTCGCTCCATCAGCTTCTCGAATCCGCGGTGCAGGTAACCCACATGGGTACGGCACTGGCGCACGATGTCCCCTTCCAGCGTTAGCTCCAGCGCCATGTTACCGGTGACGCCGGGATGCTGCGGTCCCTGCCAGATTTTCACATAGCGCCCGCTGCTCAAATCGAACTGCGGCTCCTGCGCCCAGAACGGCTCCCAGGTGTTCAGGGGATGCTCGGTCTCCGGCATCAGGTGCGGGTGCTTGCGTGCTTGGCCGTTCCCGGAATCCACCCGGCGGTATTCCCCATTATTTTCTATCGTAACGGTTGTCCCGGACAATTCGTTTGATTTCATACTTAACCTCGGTTTCTAATGGATACAGTTTCTTTTCCATTTGCTCTTTAGGATCCAGCGAATAGCGTCCCTCGCGGGGAAAGTAGGTCTCTTCGGCGTACTTTTTGGTATCGAACTCCTTGCGCATGGGCGGAATATTGTCCCAGCCTTCCAGAATCATCGGTTCGTTTACCCGGGGACTGCCGGGAAAGTCGATGCCGAACATCTCCTTCAGTTCCCGCTGGTACACTTGCGCCGCTGCCCACAGGTGGTGGATGCTGTCCATCACCGGATTATCGCGTTCCAGCTCCACCCGCACCCCGATATCGGTATGGGTGCGGTAATTGTGCAGCAGGTAGGTGAGTTGAAACACATTCCGCTCGATGTAATCCACCGCCGAAATCATAACCAGATGGCGGTACCCCAGATAATCCCGCAGATAAGTCACCACTTCCACCGCTTCCCTTTTTTCCACCGTCACAAAAGCCAGATTGGGGCGCTGCAGGTGCCTCTGGCTAAGGGTGAATCGTTCCGATAGCTGTTGTAAAATCTCTTCCATAGTGTTTACCAATTGTATTCAGGCATATCCCAGTTTTTAATAATTTTCTTTTGATTGGCTTTGTACCAGTCGAAGTTTTCGGCGTACTTGTTGGCGCCTTCCGCTTTGCCCGCCATGATGAGTTCTTTCAGCTTGTTGAATCCCGCAATCAACGCTTCGGGGCGCGGCATGCAACCGGCGATGTACACATCCACCGGCAAGTAGTAATCCAATCGATTGATGGTGTTGTAGCTGTCGAAGTACATTCCGCCGTTCACTGTGCAGCTGCCCAGCCCCAGCACGAACTTGGGATTCTGCATCTGTTCGTAGCTGCGAATCACCCGCTTCAGGGTTTTGACGGAAAGGTACCCGCTGATGATAAACACTCCCGCCTGACGAGGGGTGGGGCGGGGAAAAATGCCGTAGCGGGAGACGTCGTAGCGGGCGGTGTACAGCGGCGGCAGTTCGATGGAACCGCAACCGGTACCGAAGGCCAGAATCCACAGCGAATTGGCCTGCGCCCAGTTGTAGAAATTGCGCACAATTTTATTGGCCACCGGCTGAACCACCTTCGGCCGCGCATCACAGAAATATTCCTCAAACGGGAATTCTTCTTCTTTGGTGTTGTCTTCTTTCTCTTTCATCTATTTCTTCCTGAATAAGTTTAAATTCCAAAATACAAATTCCAAATTACAAATAAGCTCCAAATTCCAAAATCCAATGTCTAAAATATCTTCCGTGAACAGTTTTTTCATTTTGGTCATTTGGTAATTGAATATTGGAATTTATTTGGGATTTGTTATTTGGAATTTGTAGTTTCATCTCTTTCACCTAAAATGAATAGATCAAAACAGCGATAATTCCGATAATCGTTGGTACTTTCAGGAAGAACCGCACGGATTGTTCCACCCGAAAGCGCGGGAAACCCACTTCCACGAACACACACACCATCCAGATGAGGAAGGTCTTCACTACCATCTCAGGAATGGAGGTGGCACCGCCGAAAAATAGGTTCATGAACAGCACCAGTTTTGCCGAAGCGAAAAAGGGACGATTGGCCTGCAGCATGGCCAGGAAGCTGCTGTTGTATTCCGTGGGCGGTCCGATGGGGATTTCCTGGGGCGCCATGTGCACGTTAAAAGGGGAGTGCATCATCATGCCCAGATAGGCCAGCATTCCCGCCAGAGTGGCAATGGGATTGGTAACCATATTCCAGTGGGCAATGCCCCCCTGCTGCGCTGCCACAATGTCGCTGATGGAGAGGGTGTGGTGCTGTGCCGCCAGAGCAATCACCGCCAGCGCAAAGGGTACTTCCGAGGCGGTGACCTGCGAGAGTCCCCGCATAATTCCCATGGCTGAGTAGGGATGCCCGCTCTCCCCGGCACCCAGCGCCATGCCCAGCATTCCAAAGAAGATGAAATACATCACCAGAATCAGATCGCCGCTAAAGCTGAAATTGCGCAACCACACCGAACCGTACACCGCGGGGATGAACAGGTAAAGTCCCACCCCGCCGCCAATGCGAAACACCGGTCCCAGGTAGTACATCACGCCGTGGGAGATGGAGGTGCGCATGGAGATGCTTTTCACCAGATTAATGTACGGCTGGTAAAAGGGTGGCCCGATGCGCCCGTGCACCTTTGCCACAATCTTCATGGTAAAACCGATGAGCAGCATCCCGTAGTTGAAAATGAGGAACAACGAAGCCAGTGCGTAGCCAATTTTTATGAGAATGTCCTGCATGAATCATGCTCCTTAAAATTCACAATTTTTTTTAAATACCTCTGGAACCACGAATTACACGAATGAACACGAATGTTGTTTGGTTTCTGATTAAAAATAAATTGCCCTGAATATGATAAAAAATTAAATAATTGAGCCGTAAAGCTTAAAAGCTTATTTAGAAATGTTCTTTCTATGTATAATTTTTTTAGTTCAGAATTTTTCATTCTTTTTACCCATTCATTATCTCAAAACAAATCCGTTTGAAATAATCGTGCTCAATTTATTCTTCCGTTCAGTTAAAATGTGTCGCTCTTATAGAGCTCTCTTTCTAAAAGAATATTCTTAATCCCAGGGCTTCGCCCTGGGCTACCAGTGTGTGAGTGCTTCGCACTCATTTTCACCTTATATACTTTATATACCCTATTTCCCCAATATACCTCTTTACCCTATGCCCTTATGCCTTTTCAATATCTTTCCGCAGGATCGGTATCCGACTGTGTCCTCTATGGTTTAATTAATTCAAAATTATTAATTCTCTCTGTCGTCCCTACGGGACTTGAAATGGGTGGTGCTTTCTTTTCCCATGGCTTGAAGCCATGGGCTAAAATCTGGCGGCCACTCCGTGGCCTTAATTTTTTGCCCTCGAGCATTAATCAATTTTTACCAAACTCTTTCTAAATTTTTCAGGTTCTCTTTATCTTATTCATCCTGCTAATCACGTAAAACAAAATTAAAATTCACACCAAATTCAATCTTTCATTCCAAGATTTACCCGGAGCTTCACCCTCATCTTTTACCCTATTCACTTTATATACCCTATTTCCCCTATATACCTCTCTACCCTATGCCTGAAATCGTGGACGATTTCATCCCGAAAGCAAACAGGGATGTTTGCGTTTTAGTCGGGATATGCCCCTCTGCCTTTTCCGTGTCCTCTGTGGCTTCTGTGGTTCAAAAATCCTGTTCATCCTGTTTATCCCGTCAAATATCTAAACGGCAACGAAGTAAATAATCACCGCAAAAATGAAAATGAACAGGGCATAGGTCTGGCCGTTGCCAGTGTACATTTGCCGCAGCACCCCGGCCGTGGTGTGGGTCCATTCGCTCACAGCCGCCCAGAAGCGCTTCACCAGCGGCTTCAGGATGGGTGCCATAGCGCGGGTGTAGGGCGTAAAGAACTGCCAGGCGTAGTGGGTGCTTTCCGGCCGCTCCGGCTTCTCTCCCGCAAAAACAATGTTAAACGGCTTCACCTTTTGCGGACGCGGCACCAGGAAGATTTCATAAATAAGTAACACCACAAAAATAGCGCCAATAACAATCATGGTCAGGGTGCCGTTCCAGTAGCCCAGGGTACTGTGGGCGGTAAGGTGATCCCAGCGCAGGGTGGGTTCAAACACCGGAGCAATGATGGCGGAAATGGGTCGCAGCAGCAGTTCCGGGCGAATGGAATAAATCATGATGAAAGCCATCAGGATGTACTGCGGAACCAGAAACCAGCCCGGCGCCTCTTTGATTTTCAGATACTTCGGTTTGGGAATCCCCAGGAAAATGCTGTGAATGAGACGGTAGCAGTACAGGAACGCTACGGTGCTGGCAAAAAACGCCACTCCAGTTTGCAGGTACCAACCCTTTTCAATGAGCGCTTCGTAGAGCAGCCACTTGCCACCGAAACCGGTTAACGGAGGCACCCCGGAAAGGGCGATGATGCCCATCATGACCGAGATGAAGGAAAACGGCATACGTTTGATGAGACCGCCCATTTCGTACATGTTGCGGGTGCCCGTGCGGTACACCACTCCCGCCACCGCCAGGAAGAGCAATCCTTTAAACAGCAGATGGTTCAGAGTGTGCCACAGCGCCGCCGCCCAGCCCAGATGACTCATGGCAGCCAGACCCAGCAGAATGTACCCCACCTGTCCCACACTGGAATAGGCCAGCAACCGTTTGGCATCCTCCTGAAACACCGCAAACAGGGTAGCAAACAGGGCGGTGAGTACCCCAATCCAGCCCAGAATGGTATTTAAGGGAAGGGCACCGAGTTGGGGCATTCCCATGTACACAAACAGTACCACAAATCCCAGAATACCGGCTTTGGAGAGGATTCCCGAGATGAGCGGGGTGGTGTCGTCTTCCGCCTCGCTGTAAGCGCCCGGAGCCCAGATGTGCAGCCCCAGAGCTGCAATTTTTACCAGAAATCCCAGGGAAATGAGCAGATACGCCAGCGGTGCGGCATCTCCGGCGTTGCGCAGAACTTCCATGCCCAGGGATTCCGGCTGTGCGGCGTGTGCCAGAGCAAAACCGGCTAGCAAGAGGTAAGCGCCTCCCACGCTGAACAGCACGTAGATTAGCGCCGGAGTTTGCGCCTTTTTACCCCGCAAAATCAGCAAATAGGATGAAACGGTCATGAGCTCCCAGGCAAAGAAGAACTGCAGCAGGTTTTGCGCCAGCGCCAGATTGGAGAGGGCCCCCAGCATGAGCAACATCAGGGGGTAGAAGCCCACCGAGCGGTCGTTACGGTGCAGCGTAGCGATGAGCATCACCGAACCACCGCCCAGGAAAAGCAGGTTGAAATAATAGGCAAATCCCTGTAAATCCGGCAGCACCCGGGAAGCGTACAATGCCACCGCCAGAATGGTGAGCGCTCCTTTTAACCGCGCCGGGAGCCAATCCAGCACAAACAGCAGGGCAGCGCCAAGGAGCGGCAGGAAGAACAGGTTGCTGTAAGGCATGCTGTGCAGAGAAGTTAAGTAACCGGCAGCCAGTGCCAGCCCGGCAAATATCCACAGCGCCACACTGCGCTCGAAATGGGCATCGGGCAATTCCGCGACTTCTTCCTGCTCCCCGCGGATGGCGTAACCGAACCAGCGCAGCAGGTACACTGCTTCCAGCAGGGAACCCACCAGCAGAGCAGCAATCCAGCCCCACATGCTTTTTTCCGCCAGCGCCATCACCAGCGACCACTTCCCCCAGAAACCGGCAAAAGGCGGAAACGCCAGCAGAGCGAGCACAAACAGCCCCATCAGGAACTGGTAGTGAGGTTTGCCTCGCAGCACGCCCCATTCCCGGACGGAGTCCCGCTTCACCACCCCCGCCAGCCAGTAAAGCCCGGCTTTGGCGAAGAAGTGGTTAAAGAACAGAGCAGCCAGGATGAAGGCAAAACGGTGCAGGTTGCCCTCCAGATAAAATCCCAGCCCCAGGGTTGCCAGCAGCAGCCCCATCTGCCCAACGGACGAATAACCCAGCATACGGGTGGTGTGTTGCTGCTTCAGACCCATCAGATTGCTGACCACGAAGGTGGTCATTCCCGCAGCGGCGGCAATCAGGAACCAGGTGTTTCCGGCCAGGGGCAACACTTTGTACAGCGCAAAAAAGATAGTACCGGAACTCCCCGCCGAAATCATGGCGGCAATGCCGGGATGCGCCCCCTGGTACACATCCAGCGCCCAGCCGTTGGCCGGGAACTGTTTCATTTCAATGAAAAACGAAAACAGCAGCATGAACAGCGCCACCGCCACCACCGGCGCCCCGCTCCGCAGGGCAGCGCTCCGGAGCATTCCGTCGATGTTCAGGGTACCGCTCACACTGTACAGAAAAATAATGCCCAGCAGCAAAAAGATGGACGCCAGACTGCCAGCCAGCATGTACTTGAAACCCGCCGAGAGGGAGTTCAACCTCAAATCCATGCCGATGAGGGCATAGCTGGCAATGGAGGTAATTTCCAGGAACACAAACAGGTTGAAGATGTCGCGGGTCATCACCAGTCCGTTCATTCCCAGGGTAAAAAGCAGAAAGAGCACCCGCCCGCGAATGCCGACCTCGTTTAGATAACGCAGCAGATACAGAGCACCGGCAAACGCCAGCAAATTAATGCCGGTAAGCAGAAGTGCTTCCTGCAGCCCCATCTGCAAATTAATGGAGAGCGGCGGTTTGACCCCGGCGGTGAAAATTTGCACCGGTGTCATTCCCCGAAACACAAAGGCGTACAGCCACTGGGCAGAGATGAAGGTGAGAAAAGCCGTCGTCGCCAGGAAAATCAAGTTCACCACGGTTTTTCCCAGTCGGTCGAACAGGGGGAGCAGGAATGCTACACCCAGTGCTGTGGCGATAATATAAATAGGAGCTACCATTTCAAATCCCTGTAGTCACTTATGTCCAATGAATGTTTACGCTGGTAAAGCCGGATGACGAAGGTAAGCATCAGCGCGTTTACCGCGACCCCGATGACGATGGCTGTGAGCACCAGCGCCTGGGGAACGGGATCCACCACCCGGTGGACGGCATCCTGCAGAGGGACAGCCGCATCCAGAATAGGTGCTGTGCGCCCCTTCAGGTACCCGATGGCAATCATCACCAGTTGCAGACCGGTTTCGGCAATGGCAATACTCAACACCATCTTAATCATATTCCGCCGGGTCACCAGTCCCCAGAAGCCAATCACCATCAAAATGAAACCAATTCCTAAAACCAAAATCATAAATCAATCCTTTAACTTTTAACCGGATTCTCCTGATTTAAAAACCACAGAAGATATATATAAACCACAGAGGACACAGAAAGCACAGAAATAAAAATGAATTTTATTAAAAGCTAAATTATTCAAAAGACCAATTTTCTCAATTTTTTTAAACATAATCTTAATACAGCATTCTATTTTATGTCCTTATGTCCTTATGCTTTATGCTTTATGCCCTATGCCCCATGTCCTTGCAATCCCTTCAACACACCCTTCCTAACCGATCTTCATAAAATCCCCTGAACCGGAATATTCATTCCTTCAAATTCTCCAGAATCCCCGCCAGCTCGGTGCCCACTTTTAATCCGATGAAGGTGTAGATAATGGGAATGGCACCGGCGCTCAAGATTTTGCCGTACTCACCCAGTGGTAAAATACGGTTGTCCAGAAAACCGCCTGCCAGTATGATGCCCAGGATACCCACCAGCACGTACCCGGCACCAGAGATGGATTCCACCACGTTTAGAATGGTGTGTTTGAGCTGGTAATCCGGGTAGGCCAGGAAGAGCAGCAGCACTGCCGAAGCAATCACAGCGCCTCCCTGGAAGCCTCCGCCGGGAGAGAGGTGCCCGTTAATAAAAATGTAGGCTCCGAACATTACAATGAAAGGGGTGAGCAGAGCCGTTCCGGTGGTCAGGATTTCGCTGGCCTTTCGGTACTCCCGGCGGCGCATTTTCTTCTCCCGCCGACGCAGCAACACCGCCACACCGGTGGCTGCCAGAAACAGCACACTCACCTCGCCCAGCGTGTCCAGGCCGCGGTAGGTGACCACAATGGCGGTAACCAGATTCACCGCACCCAATTCCTGCGGTTCACGCTGCACGTAATCCCGCGCCACGCCAATGAGTTCCCCGTTGGACTGCCAGTTCGCCAGCAGTTGGAAAAGCATGAAACCCATCAGGAGCACCACGATGAGGGAGACGGCTCGTTTAATCATGCTCCACCTCCTCGCCGCGGGTTTTCTTTACCGCATACAGGAAAATCACCGTGGAGAGGCCTGCTCCGATGGCGGCTTCGGTCATGGCTACATCCGGTGCCGCCAGAATGAGATAAAACACGCTGGCAAACAGGCTTACCAGACCCGCTGCCACTACCGCCGCTGCCAGATTGCGGCTGTACACCGCCACCAGCGCCGCAATAATCATGGCAATTCCTAACAACACCGCCAGTACGGTTATCATGGTTCGTCCTCCTCATTTTTCTGCGCCTGTTCTGCCCGCTCGGCCTCCGCCAGTTTATCCTCCACCGTTTTATCCGTTAAGGGAATGCCCACAAAGTGCGCTGCCCGCGCCAGGGAGTGGGAGGAAATGGGGTTGGTGGTTACCGCAAAAGCAATCAGAATCAGCATCTGCCAGAACCACTCCGTGTGGTACAGTCCGATTCCCAGAAGGGTAAGAATACTGCCCAGGGTGGTGGATTTAGTTCCCGCCTGCATGCGATTGTACAGGTCGGGCATGCGCAGAACCCCCAGCGCCCCTAAAAACAGAAACAGCGAACCAACGAGGGCAATGATGGCACCCAGAAGATGAATGGCTTCCATTACAACCCTCCTTCCAGATATCGTGCCACTGCTACCACACCTAAAAAGCTCAAAATGCCGTACACCAGCGCCACATCCAGATAAATTACCCGATTGGTGAAGAGGGCAATAAACACAATCAGAGAGATGGAGATGATGGTGAGGGTGTCCAGCGCCACGGTGCGGTCTGCCGCGGTGGGTCCCAGCACAAAGCGAATGCTGGCAACAATGACCCCCAATAGCGCTATAATGCTGGCCAGTTGAATGAGTAAATCAGCCAAAGATAACCTCCAGATATTTTTCGAACCCGGCAACGATTTTCTCCGTTGCCCCTTCTTCTTCCATCGCCGTCACGTCAATCCAGTGGATGTAGTAGTAGTCGCCCTTTACGTCCACGGAGAGGGTTCCCGGCGTCAGGGTGATGGAGTTGGCCAGAATCATGCGGCCAATGGGCGACTTTAGCCGGGTTTTCACCACTACAATGCCGGGATTAATGGGGATTTTCGGTTGCACCACCCGGCGTGCCACATCCAAGTTGGATTTGACAATTGCCACAAACAGGTAACCGATGTAAGCAATGGAATAAGCAATTTTTTTCGGGGTGATGCGGGGAAATCGGCTGGTGCGCACAAACAGCGCGGAGCTCACCAGCGCCAGCGCGCCAATCACCGCCAGATTGCCCGTATCGGTGGTGTGCGTCCAGGCTACGTAAAACACAACCAGCACCACCGCCACCAGAATGACTACGATGAATTTTTCCAGCGAAGATCCTGCTTTTTCAACCATACTTTATTCCTTCTGCAGGGTTCATCCGTTTAATTCGTCTTCATGAACCTCAATCCATTTATCGATTGCTTCAATCAACCGTTCAATTGCATCCACCACCGGCTGGCGAAATTGCGGTTCAATCTGTTCCAGAATTTTTGCGTGCAGTTCCAGCGAGGTTTGCCGGATTTGCTGCACCATGTCTTTACCCGTTTCGGTAAGGAAAACATCCACGCTGCGGCGGTCTTCCGGAGAAATTTTGCGCAATACCAGCCCTTTTTCTTCCAGGGATGTCACAATCCGGGTTACCCCTCCGGGAGTAATGTCCAGCTTCTCTGCCAGTTCCTTTACTCCCAGCGCATCGTGGGTAAAAAATTGCACCAGTGCATTAAATTCGGCAATGGAAATACCTAATTTTTTCACAAAGTACAGATCTTTGAGGGCACATTTCTGCCGGAGGGTGAAGATTAGTTCCGACATCCGTTCGGAAAGAGAGCTTGTGACATCCATCCTTTGACACCCTAAAAAATTGAGTGGCTAAAATATTAAGTTGCTCAATAATTGTCAATACAAAAAAAATTTTTTGTGAAAAGAAGAACTCGCTTTCTAATAATAAAGAAAGCTTTCCTGGGTAAACATAATCTTGTGCTGACATCCGAATTGGCAGAAAGGAATTTTCGAATGAATATTTTTACTTAAAGAAATTTTTCATTATATTGCACAGGCAAATCATGTGAAAAAGAAAGGAGAGCATCATGAATAAACAGCAATTACAGGAGATTATCGATTTTGCGATTCAACGAGAGCAGGATGCGGCCGATTTTTACCGTGATCTGGCCAGGCGAGTCAACAATAAAACCATTGCAAAGGAATTACTGGATTTTGCCGAGATTGAAATGGGACACAAGCGCAAATTGCAGAATCTGGATCTGGAAAAAGCGGTGAGCAAAACACCGAAAGAAGTGATGAATTTAAAAATTGTGGATTACATGGTAAAACAGGAACCCAAGCCGGATATGGATTGGCAGGATGTTATTGCTATCGCCATGCAGCGAGAAATTAAATCCATGGAGCTGTACCGCGATTTGGCTCAACAGGTGGAAGATCCCGAGGTAAAAAACCTTCTGGAGAACCTCAGTGCCGAAGAAGCCGAGCACAAACTCTATTTTGAGCGGCTCTGGGATGAAGAAGTCCTTTTAGAAAATTAAACCCTGTTCGATAAAATCCGATGAATGGAAAAGGAAGAGCGGCACCAGCAGGCAATGCTCTTCCTTTTTTATTGAATCCAAAGACGTGTGCAATCCAGTGCGAGGGAGTAATGAAACAACGGTTTATTTTTCTCCTGCTTCTCCTGCTTCCGTTACTGGGTCAAACCCGGATCGCTTTTCTGGTGATTGGGGACTGGGGGCGTAAAGGGGATTCCCATCAGAAGGAAGTTGCGGAGCAGATGGGAATTACCGCCAAAGAATTGCAATGCGATTTTGTGATTTCCACAGGGGACAATTTTTACAGCAAAGGGGTTAAAAGTACGCACGATTCCCATTGGCGGAAATCATTCGAACAGGTGTACGATGCCCCCTCCCTTCACATCCCCTGGTACGTGGTTCTGGGTAACCACGACTACAAAGGAAATATTCAGGCGCAAATTGAGTACAGTGGGACGAGTTCCCGCTGGCGCATGCCTGCCCGCTACTTCTGCATCACAAAGAGCGTGGACGATAGCACCACGGCCTTATTTGTGTTTCTGGATACCAACGAACTGGTGCATCCCCGTAAATGGCATCATCCCGAAAGACAATGGCATTGGCTTCAGCAGGTGTTGGATTCCTCGCGCGCTCGCTGGAAATTTGTCATCGGGCATCACCCGGTGTATTCGGGAAGTCCGTACCATGGAAATAACTCCACACTCATTCAGCGGCTTGCCCCTTTGCTGGAAAAATACGGGGTTCAGATTTATTTTTGTGGGCACGATCATGACCTTCAGTACCTGAAACCGCCCGGTTCCGTACACTATGTTGTTTCCGGTGCCGGCTCCCGGGTGCGAGAAACCGGTCGAATTCCCTGGACGCGTTTTAGCGCCAGCCGTAGTGGATTTGTCGCCGTGGTGCTCAATGCCCGTTCAGCTACAATATTTTTTATTGATAAAAAGGGGAAACAATTGTACCGTACGGAAATCCCCCAACAGGAGTGAGGTTAGTGATTCAGTTCGTGCACCTGTCTTAAAAAAGTTACCAGATCCTCCCGGCTCAGTACCCCAACCAGGTTTCCATCCTGAATCACCGGCAATTGGTTCACCCCGTCCTGATCCATCTCCTTTAAAGCCTCCCAGAGGCTGGTATCGGGAGTAATCCACTTCAATTGGGACAAGGGGATCATCACCTCTTCGGCGGTGGTATTCGCCCAATCTTCCTGAGGAATTTTCTTCAGGTGATGGAGGGTTAACATGCCCACCAGCTGCTCTCCCTTCATCACAATCAAATATCGACGTCCCTCCCCCAGAATGTGCTCACGTACCAGATCCAGCAAAGTAGAATTGGCGGGAATAATTCGGTAATAGCGATTCATCGCCCGGGCTACGGGGACATGGCTGAGGACGTCCCGTAATTCCTGCTGGTGAATCTGCGAGGCAGCCGCACTTTCCAGAAACCATCCGATGAAAATCGTCCACAGGCCATCGGCAACACGGCCAGCAAAAATTTGCATGACTCCTACAAAAATAAACAGGAAGGCAATAAACCGCCCCACAGTACCCGCAATGACCGTGGATTTGCGGAGGTTGCGGGTAATTCCCCAGATAATGGCTCGAAAGATGCGTCCGCCATCCAGAGGAAATCCGGGAATTAAATTAAACAGCGCCAGAATCAGATTGATAAAGGCCAGGTACTTTGCAATGGCAAAGAGAGCCGTTTGGGAGGAAAAGAGGGGTTGCACAAAATGGAAAAACGCTCCCAATGCAAAACTCACCAGAGGCCCTGCCAGAGCAATCCAGAATTCCGACCAGGCACTGGGCGGTTCTCCCACAATTTCTGCCACACCTCCAAATACGAATAAGGTAATCCGTCGTACCGGAAGTTTGAACCTCCGTGCTACCAGAGAATGCCCCAATTCATGGAGTAACACACTCACAAACAACATGACGGAAGTCACCGTACCGGCAAGCCAGTATTCCCACAGCGGCCAGTGTTTAAATTCTGCCGGGAAATAATCCACTGCCAGCATCCAGCTCAGCAAACCAAAGATTAGAAACCAGGAATAATCCAATCCAATGGGAATGCCAAAAATCTTACCCAGATAAATATTTTGTCGATTCATTATTTTCCCATTCAAGAATTTGGTTCACATATCCGATAATTGGAAAAATCGAGAGCTTCAGCGACATTGAGAACATGGTTCACGGCATTGTTTCTTTCGGGTTAGAAACGCGATCTATTTTTCTCAAAACGAGCGGAAAATCCATTCAAAAACTGGAATTACGACCTTATCTTCTTCAAGTTTAGGAAAGATTTATAAAATATTCAATACTTATTAAATGTGATATGTAACAAATAGGGTGCGAAATTATTTGATATTATAATCTACAAATTGATCAGGTATCTTTACAGAAAGCAAAACGCGTGATGCGTTATTGTTTAAATTTCCAGCCGGGAGTGTTCTACAAAATCAATCACGAAATTTCTGGAACGAATTAACAAAAAGGATAGATCATGGTTTGGAACTTGTTTAAATCATCATCGCTTTCTTCCCTGAAGCGGGCGCTATCTCCCGGGAAAGAAGAAGGTGCCATAAAACCTGAAGCTAAGCCCGGGGGAGCGACAAAACCGGAAGGAAGTACTTCCCCTCCGAAACTGACGTTAAAACGGGTGGATCGAGAGCCACCTCCCGTAGCAGAGAAAAAGCCTGCCGAGAAACCTCAGGCCACTATGGCTCGCAAAGAACAACCAGAGAAAAAACTTCAGAGACAACCAGAACAAATAAAAAATGAAAGGAGATCGAATATGGCTCAAACAATCGCAGAGCGTCTGGAACAGGTGCTAAAAAATCTGGAGATTGTATCGCCAGACATTGAGGGAACAGCAATAGCCAGCGGTGATGGGCTAATCATTGCTTCAAACCTGCCCCCGGGTGTGGACGAGGATCGAGTGGGTGCGATGAGTGCCGCAATTTCCGCTCTGGGAGAACGCAGTGCTGCCGAGCTCAACCGCGGTGAAGTGCTTCAGGTGTACGTGAAAGGAAAACGCGGTTATGTGGTATTAACCAACATCGGAACCGAATCGGTTTTGATTGCCATGACCAACGATCGGGTCAAATTAGGTCTGTTATTCTACGAGTTGCAACGCGCTGTGGAAGAAATTAAGAACATCATCTAAGTGCCCTGCAGTAACCAACAAGTATTCATCTTGTCTGGTTGAAAGAGTATATTGACTGAAGGAGAGACTATGGCACAATTAACTTTATTCGAAGATCAAAACCACCAGAACATTCTATTAGAGGATTATGCCACCGGAGAGATGGTTCCTTCCAATCAGCATCTCATTATTCACCGCGGACAGGCCATGTTGCTGGATCCCGGTGGCCATAAAATACACAGTAAGCTATTTGCCGATATTTCCAGCATGATTTCGCCCAACGATCTGAAGTTCTTATTTTTCTCCCATCAGGATCCCGACATTATTGCCTCTGCCAATTTCTGGCTGATGATGACCAATGCTATCGCCTACATCTCTGAATTGTGGATTCGCTTCATCCCCCATTTTGGTGTGGATCGGCTGGTCATCAACAAAATCAAAACAATACCCGATACCGGTATGCGCCTGAATCTGGGAGATCTGACGCTGCTCATTATCCCGGCCCATTTCATGCATTCTCCGGGAAATTTCCAGGTGTACGACCCTTATTCCAAAATCCTCTATTCGGGTGACCTGGGGGCTTCGCTGGGGACGGACTACAAAATTGTTCCAGATTTCGATAATCATATTCAATATATGGAAGGTTTCCATAAGCGGTACATTTTTTCCAACAAATTGCTCCGTCTCTGGGCTAAAATGGTGCGTCAGCTCCCCATCGAAACCATTGCACCTCAGCATGGAGCTATGTTTAAAGGTAAAAGAATGGTCGAGCGATTCATCAATTGGGTAGAAAATTTGAGTTGTGGTCTGGATATCATGGAAAATGTGTTCAAATTACCCTGATAAAGGTGAACCCTATTTTCAGAACAACCTTTTCTCAATATCCAACATCCCGGATGCGACAACGTATCCGGGATTTGTTTTATTTGCATAATACCAATTGAAATCTCTTAAAATTGAGGAATTTTCTTTCTCATTTTGAAATAAGCCGTCGGGAAGATATTTTTGCTTTCGAGAATCCCATTATCTACAAGGAGTGCTTATGCATCTGGTTATTCTTCACGGATATTTGCTTCAGGGAACCGGTTCTAATATTTACGTGGCTAATATTGCCCGGGCCTGGAAGGCATTAGGGCACGCCGTAACTGTGGTGTGTCAGGAACGCCAGGCCGGGTCGCTACCGTTTGTGGATGAGTTTGTTGCCCCGGGAGAAGCGCTTCCCGAACTTCCCCCTGCACCGGGAACGATTCGA
>JALXCH010000215.1 GCA_026991005.1 Calditrichia bacterium
TAAAAATACCATCGAAAAGAAGTATTTCTTTATTATTATCTCAATGCTGAGTTCTTATGGCCATAAAGTAATACTAAATTCACTAATAAATAAAGATTGAACAACACGTTCTTTATTGCTCCGGTTTTAAATAAACCTTGTGAGCTACAATATGCGCTATTTTGATTAAATATTCTTCTGATTTTCATTTTTACACAGCCTCTTCATCTGTGTGAAAACATTGCCAATAAAAAAATTCCCGTCCCGAACGGGACGGGGTGATATTTATTTCCGGAGACGGACAATCATCCGCTCCGGGTAATTTTAAACAGATCAGGAAATCTGCACCAGCTGGAATTTTTGAGCGTAATGCTTCTGGAAATACTCCCGTACCAGCCGGTTTTCGGGCAGGCGCAAATGGGGGTCCTTCTCCACCAGGACAAAGGCATCCTGACGTGCAGCTTTAATAATATTCTGATCGTGAATCAAATCGGCAAAGCGCAGGTCGGGTAAACCGTGCTGGCGGGTTCCGAAAAATTCCCCGCTGCCGCGCAGACGGAGGTCTTCCTCTGCAATCACAAATCCGTCTGTAGTTTTTTCCATGAGGCGCATCCGCTGCCGGGCAATTTCGTTGATGCGGTGAGGAGTAACCAGAATACAGTAGGATTTTTTCCGCCCGCGCCCCACCCGGCCGCGCAACTGGTGTAACTGGCTTAAACCGAAACGCTCCGCATGCTGAATGAGCAAAATGGTGGCGTTGGGCACATCAACCCCCACCTCCACCACAGTGGTACTCACCAGAATTTGCACCTCCCCGGATTTAAACCGCTCCATCACCGCCTCCTTCTCGGTATTGGGCATTCGCCCGTGCAGCAGCGCCACGTTAAACTCTGGAAAAATGTGCTTGCGCATCTGTTCGTAGCTTTCCACTGCGGCCTTTAAATCCATTTTCTCCGATTCTTCCACCAGCGGGTAAATGATGTACACCTGGTCGCCCTGCCGGATTTTCTGGCGAATGAACTGGTAAATGTCTTTCAGTTTCTCCTCCGTACGCCACACGGTTTGAATCGGTTGCCGTCCGGGCGGCATTTCGTCTATGATAGAAGTATCCAGATCGCCATACAGGGTCATAGCCAGAGTTCGGGGAATGGGGGTGGCAGTCATCACCAGTACGTGGGGATTCCATCCTTTCTTAATGAGGTCGCCCCGTTGCAACACCCCAAACCGATGCTGTTCATCAATAATCACCAGCCCCAGCTTGCGAAATTCCACTGCTTCCTGTACCAGAGCATGGGTGCCAATAACCAGGTCGATCTCGCCTTCTTTCAGCGCCTGGTGAATAGCTTCCTTTTCCCCTTTCTTCAACGAGCCAATAAGCAACTGCAGGCGAATGGGAAATCCGTGCAGCAGTTCCCGGATGTTCAGGTAATGCTGCTCGGCCAGAATTTCGGTAGGCACCATAAAAGCCACCTGGTAACCGTTTTCGATGGCGATGAGGGAGGTAATGAGCGCCACCAGGGTTTTCCCGGAACCCACATCGCCCTGCAATAACCGATTCATGGGACGCCCGCTTTTCAGGTCGGTGTAAATTTCCCGCAGCACCTTGCGCTGGGCGTTGGTGAGCTGGTACGGCAGGCGGTCCAGTACCTGGCGAATCACATCCCCCGTAGTGCGCATGGTAATCCCCTGTACCGGGGAGCGTTGAAAATAATGCCGCAAAGCCATTAAAAGCTGGAAGTAAAATAATTCTTCGTATTTCAACCGGCGGTGGGGTTGGGTTAAGTCTTTCATCGTTTCCGGGAGGTGCAGATGACGGTAGGCTTCTGGGCGGGGGAGCAATCGATAGCGCTTGCGAAGGGATTCGGGAAGGTTCTCCGGGATGCGCTCTCCGTACTTCTCCAGCGCATTGCGGATAATGCGGCGAAATCCCCGGGAACTCAATCCCGCTCTGGTGAGTTCCTGGGTGCTGGAATACATGGGAATAATCTGCCCGGTGTTCATCGGCTCCCGGGAGTCCTCAATGATGTCGAAATCGGGATGCACAATTTGCCAGCCCCGGAAAAAAGTGGCTTTGCCGCTAAAGGCAACTTCCATCCCCTTCTTAAAAAGTTTGTCGAAATACGCCACCTGATTAAACCAGACGCCTTCGATTATGCCCGTGTCATCGGAAATGCGGACAATCAAGCGGCGTTTGGGGCGCGGTACAATCTCCTTTTTCATCACCTTCCCGATTACGGTAACCTCCTGGTCGAACCGCACCTGCCGGATGGGGGTGATGGTACGGCGGTCCAGATAGCGTCGGGGAATGTGATTGAGCAGATCCTGGACGGTGTGAATCCCGTGCTTTTTGAGAATCCGTGCCCGTGCCTCCCCCACCCCTTTCACGTATTGCACATCAATTTCGTCCGTTGGCTGTTTACGCGTTTGCATGTCGGATTGAATTCACGAAAATAAACGATTTGAAAAACGCCGGTTGTTGGGTACACGTTTAAATTTCAAAAGAACGTTTCCGGATGAGACATCGTCTGTTTGAGAACTATTTTCAGGTTTAACCAACGTCCTGGTGTTCTGGAACTGGGATTTTCGCATGTTCGAAACGGAAATTGAGTGTTTTCGAGAAAAACGGTTCAAGGAAAATTTAATTACCCGGGTTCCAGGATTGGAATTGCTCTTTTAAAAAATAGCTTCTGTTTTCCGGACAATTGCCATTCACTCGCAGGAAGCGGTTACCGCTCTTCGCGTTCGATTTTACCGTCCAGCAAATGGATGACCCGATCTGCCTGCCCGGCAAACATTTCGTTATGGGTCACGATGACAAACGTTTGCTGGTATTTTTGATTTAAATTGAGCAGCAGTTCGAATAGCGCATGGCTGTTGCGGCTGTCCAGGTTTCCGGTGGGCTCATCGGCAAACACGATTCTGGGACGATTCATCAGGGCGCGGGCCACAGCCACGCGTTGCAATTCGCCTCCGGAAAGTTGCGAGGGACGGTGGTGAAGACGTCCGGAGAGCCCCACTTCTTCCAGCAACTCCCGGGCGCGGGACACCTCGTTCTTCCAGTCCGTACCGGCAATCATGCGCGGAATAAGCACATTTTCCAGTGCGGTAAACTCGGGCAGCAGGTAATGGAACTGAAAAACGAAACCGATATGGCGGTTCCGAAAAGCATCAATCTCCAGCGGACGCATCCGGGAGATGTCTTTACCGTCGATGTGCAAGGTGCCCGCTGTGGGTTTATCCAGCGTGCCCAGAATGTGGAGCAGGGTGCTCTTGCCCACACCCGAGGGTCCCATAATCACCATGATTTCCCCACGGTGGATGTCAAGGTCAATCCCCTTCAGTACTTTCAGAATCTCTGGCCCGGATTGGTAATGTTTTTCAATTCCCCGGGCTTGCAAAATGATGTCGGATTTTGCGCTCATGAACTTTCTTACTTCACGTTAAGTTTTGAATAAAATCAATTCCGCACCATGCTTAGGGTAATCCAGATGTTTCGCTCTGCTGCTCGTTTTTATTTCCTCTAAAATTACTCATTGCGAATGGCCTCCACCGGTTCCAGCCGCGAGGCTTTGTAAGCGGGATACACCGAAGCCGCCAGACACAGAAAGATGGCTGCCACAGCAATGGCCACAAAGTCGGTCAGGTGCATCTGCATGGGCAGTTTATCTATGAGATAGACATCCGAGGGCAGGCGGATAATCCCGAAACGCTCCTGAACATAGCACACGGTAAATCCGATAAGGCTTCCCAGGCTGGTTCCCAGAATGCCCACGATGGTGCCTTCGAACAGGAAAATGCGCATAATGCTTTTGGAAGTAGCACCCATGCTTTTGAGGATACCAATTTCCCGGGTCTTTTCCATCACGATCATAATCAGAGAGCTCACAATGTTGAATGCTGCCACCATGATGATGAGGCTCAGTACCAGAAAAGCGCCCCATTTTTCGATGGTCATCCAGCTATACAGGCTGCGGTTTAGCTCGAACCAGGTACGCGCCACAAAGGGATAGCCGCCTAATTTTTTTTCGATGATGGGAGCGATTTTTCCCGCCAGATTGTAGTCGTCCAGTTTGACCTCGATCCAGGAAACGGTGTGCGGCATGCGAAACAGCTTTTGTCCGGCTTCCAGGGAGATGTAGGCCATCACCTTGTCGTATTCGTAAAACCCGATTTCGCTGATGCCGGTAACCACGAACTGTTTGACCCGTGGAGCCGAAAGCATGCTGGCATCCTGGGGCAGGATGAACAGGGTGACAATCTGCCCCGGAGTGAAGATGAACAGGTTCTCTGCCAGATAGCGCCCCAGCACAATGCCCGGCAGGGTGCGCCCGTTCTCGGTTTGAACCGTTCCCAGATTAAATTCCCCGGAAACAATGCTGTTGGGCAAATCGCTTACCTGCCCGATGGTGGCGGGGTCCAGGGCGCGGATGGCGCAAGGCTGGTTGTTGTCCTTGGAGCGAATCACCCCTTCCCGCACAATGACGGGGGAAGCTCCCACTACATGGGGAATTTTCCGAATGGTGTCCGCAATGGCCTGGTAATTTTCGATGCCTTCCACATAAAATTTCCGTACCTGAATGTGGGCATCCGCATTAATTAAGCGGGTGCGCACTTCATTTTCGAAACCGTTGAAGGAGGAAAGGACAATGTCCAGTGCCGCCACACCAATTAAAACCCCTACGATGGAAACATAGGTAATGATGGAAATAAATCCTGTTTTGCGCTTGGATTTAAAATAG
This sequence comes from Calditrichia bacterium, assembly GCA_026991005.1. Next base: position 4,719 of record JALXCH010000215.1, read on the forward strand.
CGTCTGGCAATGAAGAGTTCAAAATTCATATTTTTTATCTATTGGATTCTGATCGATTGTTTATTTTCCGAAAAATCAGCGTTCCGGTCGCATGTGCGGGAAGAGAATCACATCCCGGATGGAAGGCTGATTGGTCAGCAGCATCACCAGCCGGTCGATGCCCACCCCCAGCCCGGCGGTGGGTGGCATGCCATATTCCAGAGCGCGCAGGAAATCTTCATCCAGTACCTGGGCTTCTTCGTCCCCTTTCGCCCGCAGTTCCATCTGGGCTTCGAAACGCTGCCGCTGGTCCAGGGGATCGTTCAGTTCGCTAAACGCGTTACCAATTTCCTTCCCGGCAATGATGGGTTCGAAGCGTTCTACCAATCGGGGATTGTTCCGATGCTTTTTGGCCAGCGGCGACATCTCCAGCGGATAATCGATAACAAACGTGGGCTGGATGAGTTTGGGTTCCACGAATTCCCCGAATACTTCATCGATAATTTTTCCGGCGCCCCAGGCATCTTCCACGGGAATCCCCAGATCTTCGGCTGCTTTGCGGAGTTCCTCCTCGCTCATCTGCGACATATCCACTCCGGTAAATTCTCGAATTCCTTCGAAGAGCGGGAGCCGCCGCCAGGGCGGGGTGACATCAATCCATTCTCCCTGATATTCGAAGGTGGTGCGACCCAGAATCTTTTCTGCAACGGTGGAAATCATATTCTCGGTAAATTCCATCATCCAGTAATAATCCCGGTAGGCGACATAAAGTTCCACCTGAGTAAATTCCGGATTGTGAAACCGATCCATCCCCTCGTTGCGGAAGTCCTTGGCAAATTCGTATACCCCTTCCAGCCCCCCGACTACCAGACGTTTGAGATACAATTCGTTGGCGATACGCAGGTACAATTTCATATCCAGTGCGTTATGGTGGGTAACGAAAGGTCGGGCGGTAGCCCCGCCGTACAACGGCTGAAGGATGGGGGTTTCTACTTCCAGCAGCCCGTGTTCGTTTAAATACTCCCGGATGGCAGTAATGATTCGGGAGCGTTTGATAAATACCTCTCGCACTTCGGGATTGACGATTAAATCCACATAGCGCTGCCGGTAGCGCAATTCTTTATCGGAGAAGGGATCGTAAACAATTTTCTTCCCATCCACAATTTTTTCCTTCACGATGGGCAGGGGACGCAGGGATTTGGTGAGAACTTCCAGTTTTTCGGCAAACACGGTAATTTCCCCGGTGCGGGTCTTAAATACTTTACCGGTAATCCCCACGATATCGCCAATATCCAGCAATTTGTACACTTCGAAGGTTTTCTCCCCCACCACATCTTTTTTCAGATAGATCTGGATACGACCATACATGTCCTGAATATGGAAAAAAGCCGCTTTACCCATGCGGCGGTTGGACATGATGCGTCCCGCCACGGAAACTTCCTTCTCTTCCAGTTCCGGGAAATGCTCCAGAATTTCCTGACTGGTGTGGGTGCGGTTAAAGGAATAAGGGTAGGGGTTGATGCCCATTTCTCTCAGCTTTTGCAACTTTTCGCGTCGTTGTAGAATCAGTTGATTTAATTCTTCCACTCTGGTGACTCCTGTTTTAGTCAAATTGGGTAAAAAATCAGCTTTAAACTTACGGAAGAATTAGAATTTACACAAGGAAGGAGTGAAATATCCCGGTACCGGGGGAACAGGATGCTGGGAAAGCGAAACCTCATAAGTCAAATTCCAAAATACAAATCCCAAATGACAATTATTGAAAAACCGCAGCGCGCGCAACGAACGCAACGAAATATAAAATTACAAATTTCAAAACAAATAATAACAAATCCCAAATAACAAATCCCAAATAACAAAATAACAAATCACAAAAAAACAAATACCAAATAACAAATCCCAAACCATTTGGCAGATTCTTTCCAAACGTAATTATGGCGTTATTTTTTATTCGTGTTTATTCGTGTGATTCGTGGTTAAATCTTTTCCATGGCTGAAGGCCATGGGCCAAGTTCTGTCGGCCACTCCGTGGC
>JALXCH010000216.1 GCA_026991005.1 Calditrichia bacterium
GAAGCACGCAAAGAGTGCTTATTCTTAATCTCCGGGGCTACAAAACCGGGTGTTCCCTGTTCCACCAGAAAGCCGCGCACCACCCCATTTAATTTCGCCCACACTACGGCTACATCTGCAATGGAGCCGTTGGTAATCCACATTTTGGAGCCGTTCAGGATGTAACTGTCGCCGTCCTCGACCGCGGTGGTTTTCATCCCGCCGGGGTTGGAACCATAATCCGGTTCGGTGAGTCCAAAACAGCCAATCATTTCTCCAGAAGCCAATTTGGGCAACCAGTAATGCTTCTGTTTCTCCGTTCCCCAGCGATATATGGGGTACATGACCAATCCTCCCTGAACAGAGGCAAAACTACGAATTCCGCTATCGCCTCGCTCCAGCTCCTGCATAATTAATCCGTATGCCACATTGTTGACCCCGGCGCAACCATATTGCTGGGGGAGGTTGGCACCCAGAAGTCCCATTTCCCCCATTTGGGGAACCAGATGTATAGGAAATTCACCCTTTTGGTAATAACTTTCAATGATGGGGAGCACTTCTTCATCTACCCACTGGCGGACGGATTCGCGGATGAGCTTTTCGTCTTCACTCAATAGGCCATCGATGTTGTAAAAATCGAATCCCTGAAACTTCGGCATAATACAGCTCAACTAATTTGAGGTTAAAAATACATTATTTTTTGCGGTTTTGAAAGTAGTTTATTAAAAGAAAAATTAACGAAATTCCAAAACTACGCTCGCCGCAAAAAAAAGTACCGACCTTGCGCCTAGCATATTCTATAAGATTTTTTTTAAACTTTTACAGTCCGAATTCAAAGCCAGCACGGATTGCCCAGTTGTCCATTTTCATATTTTCAGCTCCTTCAACATCCAGCTGTCGTTTAACCATGTGGTACACAAATTCCCCAAAAAGAAACGAGCGTTCGCCTATCCGAACCTTTAAACCTCCGCCTACATTCAACCCAAAAGAGCTTTTAAAATTGATGGTAGTGTCGGGAAAAGATTGTAACTCCTCATTAAACTCAATTTTATCCTTCCCCATATACAAACCAGCACCACCACGCACAAAAGGACGAAACACTCCCTCGCCGAAATTAAGCTTTACCACACCACCTACCAGGATTTGGGAAATTTTCTCTTCTACCAACGTTTTTCCATCGGTCTCGGCTTTAAAAGAAAAGGGAACGACAGAATAGCTCACTTCCCCACCAATCTGAAACCTGGTTCCAAACAAAAGTTCTGCTCCAACGGGAATAAAATCGGATTGGCTTAATTTGGAATCTTCACTATTCTCATCGGATAAATCGAATTTAGACTGTCCATATCCACCAAAAATCCCAATGCTGCTTTGCGCCTTTACAGTAAAGGTGGCGAACAGCACAACCAGCATCACCACAATATATTTTTTCATTTTTCCTCCTTGAATTAGTTTAACAAAAATATTTCATTGCGATTAGATATTTTTGCAATTAACTCTTTTTTTCGTTAAAAGCTGTGATGTACTCCACAATAGGAAAAAACTCCCGATTTTTTGCAGGAAGGGACACGTGCCGATCTCCAGATATTTTCTCACGCGGTTTTTTCACAATTCCTTTAATCCGCAGTTACATCGTGGCGGGGTGAATCGGGAACTCTCTTACCCGGTTTGATTTTAGCAATTATTCTTCGAGAAACACCATCTCCATAATTTCCCGGTAATCCTGCACGGTAATGATGCGGATGCCCTCGCGCAATTCCTTGGGAAGTTCATCAATTTCTTTCTGATTTTCGGCGGGAACAATTACCGTGGGTACGTTGTTTCGCTGAGCCGCCAGCATCTTCTCGTTCAGTCCGCCAATGGCCAGCACCTTGCCCCGTAAGGTAATTTCGCCGGTCATGGCAATATCGCCCCGAACCTTACGTCCGGTAAAGGCAGAGAGAAG
>JALXCH010000217.1 GCA_026991005.1 Calditrichia bacterium
TCCAGGCCCAGTCCCTGAAGCTCCTTCACCAATACGTTGAAGGACTCGGGACGTCCCGGTTCCGGCAGGTTGTCACCTTTAACGATGGCTTCGTACACTTTGGTGCGTCCCTGGACGTCGTCGCTCTTGTAGGTGAGGATTTCCTGAAGCGTATGAGCGGCACCGTAGGCTTCCAGAGCCCACACCTCCATTTCGCCGAAACGCTGACCACCAAACTGCGCTTTACCGCCCAGCGGCTGCTGGGTGATGAGCGAGTAGGGACCAATAGACCTGGCATGAATTTTATCATCCACCATGTGAGAGAGCTTCATCATGTAGATGTAACCAACCGTCACTTCCTGATCGAACGGCTCTCCCGTCTGGCCATCGTAGAGTTTAATTTTACCACTCACCGGTAATCCCGCTTTCTTCACCTCTTCAATCACTTCTTCATAGGTGGCTCCGTCGAACACCGGGGTGGCGTAGTATTTGTTCAGAATTTTGCCTGCCCAACCCAGGGTGGTTTCAAAAATCTGCCCCAGATTCATTCGGGAAGGTACACCCAGCGGGTTCAGCACAATATCTACCGGCGTTCCATCCGGCAGGAAAGGCATGTCTTCGATGGGAACGATTTTGGCTACCACACCTTTGTTTCCGTGCCGACCAGCCATCTTGTCCCCCACTTTCAGCTTCCGCTTCTGGGCAACATACACCTTAGCCAGCTGCACAATCCCCGGAGGCAGCTCGTCCCCAATCATAATTTTATATTTCTCGGTGTTTAAGTCATTCTCGATTTCCTTCAGCATCTTCTTATATTCCGAAAAGAGCTTCCGCACCTGCTCATTTTTCTCGGCATCATCGAACCACGGCTCCAGATAGTCGATGAAATCAATTTCCACCTTATCGAAGGTTGTTCGAGTAATCTTTCCCTTAGGTTTTAGAATGTACTTACCAGCCTTGCTCTTAATACCCAAGGTGGGTGTATCGCCAAATTCTTCCGCCAGGTAATCGAACAATCGCTTCTGAATCTGCTGGATTTTCTCCTCTGCTTCCCGCTCTAACTTCTCAATTTTCTTTTTATCTTCTTTCTTAGTCTTGGCATCTTTCTTTTTACGGGAGAAGAGTTTGGTATCGATGACAATTCCTTCCATTCCCGGCGGCAGTTTCAAACTGGCATCTTTCACATCCCCCGCTTTGCTACCGAAAATGGCTTTGAGCAGTTTCTCTTCCGGTGTCGGTTCCGTTTCCCCTTTGGGAGTAACTTTACCCACCAGAATATCTCCGGAACGTACTTCGGCTCCAATGCGCACAATGCCGTTCTCATCCAGATTTTTCGTGGCTTCCTCGCTGACGTTGGGAATTTCGCGGGTCAGTTCTTCCTCGCCGCGTTTGGTGTCCCGCACCTGAATTTCGAATTCGTCAATGTGAATGGAGGTGTACACATCATCCTGGGCAATACGCTCGGAAATGACGATAGCGTCTTCGTAGTTGTAACCATTCCAGGGCATGAATGCCACCAGAATGTTCCGTCCCAGCGCCAGATCGCCCCGATCGGTGGCATGTCCGTCTGCCAGGATCTCGCCTTTTTTCACCTCTTGCCCTTCTTTCACCAGTGGCCGCTGGTTGATGGCCGTGTTCTGGTTGGTGCGCACAAACTTGAGCAGTTCGTATTCCACATACTGCGCTTCGCCCGAGAGAATTTGCCGCACATCTTTCACCGATCCCGGCGCCACTTTGATGACGATACGATTGCTATCCACTTTTTCCACCACGCCATCCACATCCGAAATCACCAGCGCACCGGAATCCCGGGCGACTTTGTGTTCCATGCCGGTTCCCACAATGGGAGCTTCGGGACGAATCAGCGGCACCGCCTGGCGCTGCATGTTCGAACCCATCAAGGCACGGTTGGCGTCATCGTGTTCCAGGAAGGGAATCAGCGAAGCTGCTGCCGAAACGATCTGATTGGAAGCCACGTCGATATATTGCACCTGCTCGGGATTGGAAAGTAAGAAATCGCCCCGCTGCCGTACCTTCACCATCTCGCGGGTAAACTTCCCCGTTTTCTGATCTACGGGAGCATTAAACTGCGCAATTACCGTGCGCTCTTCGTCATCGGCAGAAAGGTACTCCACCTTATCGGTCAGTTTTCCGTTTTCCACCTTCCGGTAAGGCGTTTCGATGAAGCCGAACTCATTCACTTTAGCCAGCACACATAAGGAAGAAATCAAACCGATGTTCGGTCCTTCCGGTGTTTCGATGGGGCACAGGCGACCATAATGGGTATAGTGAATATCGCGCACTTCAAATCCCGCCCGTTCCCGGGTTAAACCACCCGGACCCAGAGCGCTCATGCGCCGCTTATGGGTCAGTTCTGCCAGCGGGTTGGTTTGATCCATAAACTGGGAAAGCTGCGAAGTACCAAAAAAGGTGTTGATAACCGAGGTAATTGCCCGGGCATTCACCAGGTCCTGCGGTGTAATGGTTTCGGAATCGCCCAGATTCATGCGCTCTTTGATGGTACGTGCCATCCGGGTTAAACCCAGGTTCATCTGAGACGAGAGCTGTTCGCCAACAGTGCGTACCCGGCGGTTCCCCAGGTGGTCGATATCGTCTGTACTCCGTTTGCCGTCCCGCAAATCGATGAGGTATTTGATGATTTCCACAAAATCTTCGCGGGTTAGTACAGTATTTTCCACATCGATGTTCAAACCCAGCTTCTTATTCAGGCGGTAGCGTCCCACCTTGCCCAGGTCGTAGCGTTTGTCGTTGAAAAACATCTTGTCCAGCAAACCGCGGGCTGTTTCCAGGTCGGGCGGTTCCCCGGAGCGGAGCAGGCTGTAGATATGCCGCAACGCTGTTTCCTCATCCCGGGCTTCATCTTTTTCCAGAGTGTTTAGAATAATGTTGGGCATGGTGGGGTCGTTCTTCTGCACCAGCCGGATTTTCTGGATGCCCATGGACTTCAGCGCTTCCACACTTTCTTCATCCAGAACGGTACCTTCTTCGATGAGCACTTCACCGGTTTTTTCGTTGATGACATCCTCCACCGTGCGACGGCCCACCAGATTCAGCGTGTCTTCCTTCTGAACATCCACTTCCTCAATCAGGTCGAACAACTCCAGAATCTCGCGATCGCTCTTAAAGCCCAGGGCCCGCAGGAAGGTGGTTACAAAGAATTTCTTTTTCCGATCGATGTACACCTGGAGGCTGTCATTCACATCCGTCATGAACTCAATCCAGCTTCCACGGAAGGGAATTACCCGGGCGGAATAGATTTTGGTTCCATTGGGATGCAGATTTTCGTCGAAGAATACACCGGGTGCACGATGCAACTGATTGACAATCACCCGCTCGGCACCGTTAATAATAAACGTCCCCCGACGCGTCATGTAGGGCAAGTTCCCCAGATACACTACCTGCTCGATGGTCTCGGTATAATTGTCCGTTTCCCCGGTAATATCCTTAATGGACAGCCGCATTTTGGCTTTGAGGGGCACAGCGTAGGTGAGTCCGCGTTCGCGGCACTCGCGCACACTGTGCTTGGGTTTGTCCACATAGTATTCCACAAAATCCAGGATAAAATTTTCCCGGCTATCCACAATGGGGAACGTAGCAAGAAAAACCGCCTGCAAGCCTTTTACTTCTCGCTTGTCCGGCGGCACATCCTCTTGCAAAAATTCCCGAAAAGATTCCCGTTGAATATCCAGAAGATCCGGATATTCAACCTGGGTGGGAATTTTTGAAAAAGACTCTCTGTGAATCAATGTTGATTCTTTCAAAGAAATCACCTCTTTTTAAACTCAATGGTTTGGCGACAACTTATTTAATTTCCACCGTGGCGCCTACATCTTCCAGTTGTTTCTTAATCTCTTCGGCTTCTGCCTTGGAGACGCCTTCTTTAACCGCCTTGGGAGCCGATTCCACCAGTTCCTTAGCTTCTTTCAGTCCCAGATTGGTAATGGCGCGAACAACCTTGATGACCTGGATTTTCTGAGAGCCGATTTCTTTGAGCACCACATCAAATTCCGTTTTTTCTTCGGCAGCCTGCTCGCCAGCGCCAGCAGCCGGCATTCCTGCCATGGGCATGGCGACCGGTGCGGCTGCGGTTACACCAAATTTCTCTTCAATCTCTTTCACCAGCTCGGAAATCTCTAACATGGTTGCATTTTCCAGATAAGAGATGACATCAGCGCGAGTAATTTCAGCCATTTTATGGTTACCTCCGTTAATAAATAATGCAGTTATTAATTAACCGTTTACTTTTTTTGCTCTTCCAGTTGTTTCAATACATTTACCAGATTACTCATGGCGGCATTCAGGGTTGCGGCCAGTTTGGTCATAGGTTGCCGCAGCATACCCACCAGTTGGCTCAGCAATTCGTCGCGGCTGGGTAAATTCGCCAGAGCTTCCACCTGGTCCGGCCCAACAATGCGACCTTCGAACAACGCCGCCTTCATCCGAAGTTTTTCTTTAAATTCTTTCTTTTGTTTGAGTACCTTCGCTGGCAGCGTGGGATCGTCGTAGCTAATCATGTAGCCATTCACACCCGTCAGAAACTCATCCATCCCCTCGATACCAGCATTCTGGAACGAAAGTTTGGCCAGCGTGTTTTTCAGAACACGATATTCCACCTTAGCTTCGCGCAAATTTTTGCGCAATTCGGTTGTCGTATTCACATCCATTCCGGTAAAATCTACCAGAAATATACTGGTGGCATTCCCAAACTTTTCCGTCATTTCCTGAACAATCTGTTCTTTCTGCGGAGTCGGCATATTGCTATTCCCCAATGTTTGTCAATTAATCCTGATATTCTTGAGTATTTGTGACCAATTTGACTCCCGGCCCCATGGTATTGGACAGATAGATGCTGCGTAAATAAGTCCCTTTGGCGGTGGCCGGTTTCATACGAATAATCGTTTGAACCAGAGTTTTAATGTTATCCCGCAATTTTTCCGGCTCGAAGGAAGCTTTTCCCACACTGGTATGAACAATTCCGGTTTTGTCCACCCGGAAATCAATTTTACCGGCTTTCACTTCCTTTACCGTACGTCCCACGTCCATGGTTACCGTACCGCTTTTGGGATTGGGCATCAGGCCGCGGGGACCTAAAATACGCCCCAGCTTTCCAACATCCCTCATCGCATCGGGCGTGGCAATCACGACATCAAAATCCAGCCATCCCTCTTTTTGAATTTTATCGATGTACTCTTCGTACCCTACGTAATCGGCACCAGCTTCTTTGGCTTCTTCGGCCTTCTCCCCTTTGGCAATGACCAATACGCGCACCGTCTTTCCCAAACCATGGGGTAAACTCACGGTACCGCGAATGGCCTGGTCTGCCCGGCGGGGATCCACACCCAGACGCACAGCAATCTCCACCGATTCATCAAATTTCGCCGAGGCCGTCTTCTTAATCAATTCGATGGCTTCATCCAGCGAATATTCGCGTTTTTCAATTAACTTGGCTATTTGTTGATATCTCTTGCTTCGCTTTTTCATTGACATCCTCACCACAAATTATTCAACGACTTCAATTCCCATGCTTCTGGCTGTACCTTCAATAATTCGCATTGCCGCTTCAATATCCGAGGCATTGAGGTCCGGCATTTTCGTTTTTGCAATCTCTTCCACCTGCTGTCTGGTTACCTTTCCCACTTTGTTCACATTGGGTTCACCCGATCCTTTTTCCAGGCCGGCAGCTTTTAACAATAATGTAGAAGCAGGCGGCGTTTTGGTGATGAAGCTAAAGGAACGATCGGCATAAACCGTAATAACCACGGGAATGATGTAACCGATTTTATCCTGAGTTTTTGCATTAAATGCTTTACAAAACTCCATGATGTTGACGCCATGCTGCCCTAATGCAGGACCGACAGGCGGAGAAGGATTGGCCTGACCCGCGGGAATTTGCAATTTGATATACCCTGCAATTTTTTTCGCCATAACAACACCTATCCTTATTTCTCTAATTCAATTTGCAAAAAATCCAATTCGACTGGCGTTGGTCGCCCGAAAATACTGACGGAAACTTTTACTTTCTTCTTTTCCTCATTCACCTCTTCAATCACTCCGGTGAAATCGGCAAACGGACCATCGGTTACCCGGATAGTATCACCTACCTTAAACGGCACTTCCACTCGTTCAATTTCGGTTTCCGGTTTTTCCACCTTCCGCAATACCGCTTCAATTTCCTGAGGAGATACTTCCGTGGGATGATTACGCGGCCCCACAAAACTGATGACTCCGGGAATTTCCTGGACAAAATGCTGCGTCTGATTATCCAGAACCATCTCTACAAATACATATCCCGGAAAGAACACCCGATTCTTCAATCGCTTTTTTCCATCGCGCATCTCCAGCACCGGTTCAGAAGGCACCACAATTCGTCCAAATTTCTCCTGCAAGCCTTTAAACTCAATCTCATTTTCCAGATGCTGCCGCACCTTATTCTCCTGACCGGTAATGACTCGCAATGTGTACCACTTTTTTTCCACTCTCTTAGCGTCCTTTTAATAAAGAATGTTAATCAGTTTGGATACAATAGTATCCGTTAAGAAAATAAAAATTGTGAAAAGGGCCGAGACTACAATGACCACAATGGTAGAGTTAATTAGCTCTTCACGCTCGGGCCATACGACCTTTTTCATTTCCGTCTGAACATCTTCGATAAACTGCTTGGCCTTTTTAAACATCACGCTCACTCGGTTTTTGTGCACAAAAAAAACTCATTAACTGG
>JALXCH010000218.1 GCA_026991005.1 Calditrichia bacterium
CAATATCGGCCATGAGGATGGCACCCACTTCATCGGCAATCTGGCGGAATTCTTCGAAAGGATAGAACCGGCTGTAGGCGCTGGCACCTACAATAATCATGCGCGGTTTGTGCTCACGGGCTTTTTTCCAGGCATCATCAATGTCGATGTAACCCGTCTCCCGTTTTACACCGTAGGAAACGATGTGGTACATCTTCCCGGAAAAATTCACCGGACTCCCGTGGGAAAGGTGCCCGCCATGAGCCAGATTCATCCCCATCACCGTGTCCCCCGGTTTGCAGAAGGTAAAATAGACGGCCATATTTGCCTGGGTTCCGGAGTGAGGTTGCACGTTGGCGTATTCGGCGCCGAACAATTGTTTGGCACGCTCCCGCGCCAGATTCTCCGCTACATCTACCCACTCGCAGCCTCCGTAATATCGTTTGCCCGGATATCCTTCCGCATATTTGTTAGTGAGTATCGTGCCCGCCGTTTGTAACACGGCTTTGCTCACAAAGTTCTCGGAAGCAATTAGTTCCAGGGTGTTATTTTCCCGCTGAATTTCACCTTTAACCGCCTCGAAAATTTCCGGATCGGTTTGTTTAATGTATTCCAGCATAATTCCTCCGTTTTAATAAAATGAGTGACTTTTTTGTTAAAATAAAAATTGCCGCAGATAAAACAATCCGCGGCAATTTGGTTCTATCAAAAGAGGGAATGTTCAGTTTGTTCCACCATGGGATGTCGCTTATTTATTAATCCACTGGTAACATTTTTCTTTAGGTTTCAGGCGATTCTTGTGCATGAACAGATCTTCTTTGGTCGGAACCAGTGTCTCCAGTTGTTTGATACGGCGCTTGGCATCCGCCGCATAGTTGGGATCCTTGGCGGCTTTTTTCAATTCTTTTTGTTCCATCAGGTACACAATTTTGTCATCGTAAGTCAGTTTATTGTTGCCCCGTTTATCCGAACAGTATTGAATGGCATTTTCGTAAATTTCTGCCATAATGAGGTGAGGCAATCCGTTGCCCGGATCGATGCGTTCGGCTTTGCGCACATACCGGCGTGCGGTAATAAAATCGTTTAAACGCCCATAAACCGAAGCCACCAGACACATCACTTTCACATTCTTCGGTTCAATCTCCAGAATCTTCTTGTAATATTTGAGAGCGGTGGTCAATTTGTTTAAACCTTCGTAACAGCGTCCAAGATATTCCAGAGCCAATGTGTTTTTCGGGTCTTTTTTCAACACGATTTTGAAAGGACGAATGGCATCTTCGTATAAACCGGCCTCGTAAGCCGCTTTTCCGTAACGCATGGCGTTTTCTACAATGGTGGTGTCTTTTTCAAATGTAGATTTGAGAGCTTCGATGGGATCTTCTCCGAAATGTGCCATAATTTCCGCCAGTAATCGCGAAGCTTCCACATCTTGCGGATCCAATTCCACCACTTTTTGCTGCGCCTCAATAGCTTTGGGATCTTCCAATTGATAATAGAGGTAAGCCAGTTTCACCCAGTACGATTTCTGGTTCGGTACCGCTTTCACCAGCGCTTCGTAGTGCGGCACGGCGCAGGCAATTTGCCCCAGGCGGTCGTGCACATAGCCAGCCCAGTAATGGAGGCGAGTATTGTTTGGATATTTTGCCAGTCCTCGATAAGCCACTAATAACACACTATCCGGAAAATTTAGATTGTAATAACAATCCGCTAATTTGGAATACACCACTTTAAATTTACCGGTAGTATCGTTCACCAGAATTTTCCAGAAATAGGGAATCGCTCGCTTGTAGTTTTTATATTTGTATTCTTCGCGTGCCAGGCTGTACCAGATTCCCAATTGTTGGGGACCCAGGGAATCGGATTTAAATTTGTCGTAAACTGTCGTAAAACTGTCTGGCTGACATTTTACCGTATCCTGGGCTACTTCCAGATCCTCCAGTTCTTCCGCCTGTGCGTACGAATGATTTTGGAGGGTCAATAGTACACTCAGAACAAGAATAACAAGCACTCCCAAATTCGACCATTTTGTTTTCACCGTATTCCTCCTTTTCTTTTCTCCTGTTGAGGAATTAATATTTTAATTTTTAACGTAATTTCTGAAACCAAAGTTCTCCTGCCGAAACCGAGATTAGAGTTCGGAAGAACGTTTCCTGGGCTACGGTCTTTGCCACTTCTCCCCGGCGTCCCAGAATAAATGCTACATCAACACGTCCCGTTCGATGGGCGAAAAGGATGCCCACACCGGCATGAACTCCGAATTCCCGTACCGAATTATCATCGAATTGGTAGCCAATTTGACTGTAAGAAACACCAACCCGCAGGTCAATCTTTTGAAAAAGACTTTTTGCTTTCTGCTTCCGGTGCGCATGTTCCAGGCCTACCCCCACCGTGTACCAATCTTCTAAAAATGCCAGTTTTGTATCGGTAATATTAAACCCTTCCGACCATTTTTGAAACGAATAATCGGTACTGAATGTCCATTGCTTAGCCAGAGTGTAATTTAAACCTATTCCCCATTGAACAGGTATTGTGCTGTTGGTAGAATATTTTTCCTTAGCATCAGTTAACTGCGAATGGTAAATAGCACTGAATTTTAAATGCGGTTTTAGATCCAGAAACCCACTAATGATTAAGGAATCAAAAGGATTTATAAACATGGAGAAACCCACCGCAGGTCCACGAAAACGATATTCCAGTTTGTAAAATCCGTCGTAATACTCATTGTCATCGAAACTCAGGTTGTAATCATCATTTATTGTTCCAAAAAAGTAATAAAAATTAAATCCCAGACCAACCCTTTTCTCAGGTGCATAGGATAGGGAAAACTGTGCCCGGCTGATATTCCCTTTGTTGTAAATGTATTCATTGAGAGTTCGGGAATCGACCGGGATTTTTTGAGTGTAACTAAAATTAACCATGGTGTACGGTGTGAGGCCAAAACCAAATACCCATTTGTGACGCTGTAAGGGAATGGCCATCTGAAGCCCGGTAAAATTGGCTGTGTGAGTAAACACCCTCTGCCAGCCAAAATCAATTTGATTGACGTCGTATTTCATCAAAACGCTTATCCGTGTTTCATTGATGCCCAGCCAGGTAGCCGTGTTGTAAGGATGAATGGAATAAGGATCCAGTGAGGCTAAACCGGTACTTCCCATTCCCATCCCGCGTATCGTGGAATAGTAGGTGCGAAGTCCCAGGCTGTTATTGGTACTGGAAAAAAAGGAAGCGGGAAACGCCTGGAAAGTCAGGAGCAGGAGAGTAACGATGGTTAAAATAGTTCGCTTCATGGCTGCCTCGTGTTAATCAAATCGTGAACCGGGTGGAATCCAATAGACAATTCTTAATCGCGGTAACAGTGTGGGATCCGATTCCTGCCGTTTGTAAAATGTGAAAAAGGAATAATGATCTCTTAAATTTCCAAAAACAATTGCCAGGGTATTCCGGGCATTGGGATCTTCTAATTCCTTTTGGAGGATATACCCTGCAAAAATTTGTCGATCATCACCGGGGCGCACCTGACGGGAAGAACTGTCCTCGGAGAGATGAGTAAAGTTCACGGAAGAGTTGTAGGAAGAATCCAGCCGCACGTGACTGCTGTCGAAGTCGCTGAGCACCCGGGATACACGCAGCGAATTCCCGAAGGAATGATCGAGCTGAGTATCTTCCGGGACAAAAGGAACCTCCAGATTTGCCGATACAAACACAACCCCATCGGAATATCGTTTGTAGAATCCTTTAATGTCGTACTGGAGTAAAGCGATATGGGCAATAAGAGAACTGACCAGATTGTGCTGTTCACTTACCTGCGGGCCGCTACCCTGGTACAAAAATGCGTCAAAAGTAGCCGTGATGGTATCCTGGTGAACAACTGTATCCCCCGGAATCTGGTAGGTGCACAGAATGGCGGGGTCGTCGGAAATGTTGAGGCTTTTGAATGCTTTCAGGAAATTCGCTTCTGTGAAATCCAGAATGATTCCAAAATTCACATTTTCCTGCAAAGCAGCCGAATCTGCCCAGGCGGTGAATTGCACCAGTGCGGAATCGTTTAAGGGCATGAACAGAGTGTCGGAACCAGAGGTGGAGACTTCCATGGTGCCAAAGGGACGGTTTGCGTCGAAATTCTGCGTGTAATCGTTCCACACCGAATCCAGATTGTTATTCCAGGATTGGAGAATAGGATAAGCCGTTACCGTAAAGGGTTGAGCCGTATCATCTTTCATCACGCCTTTGGTGGCAAATCGGATGGTAATCCCGGTAAACTGTGCATTTTGGGGCAAATTGGTAAAACGAATAATCGGGCGGGCTTCAATACCCCGATATTTCCCCAGCAAAAGTTGATTACTAAATTGGGTGTCGTAGCGAGTTCCCAAAACATAGGTGGTGTCCCGTACCGGATACAACACCGTGTCCTGTAATGCTCCCAGAATTTTCGATTTGTAAAGCGGTCGATTTAAATCCACCGGATTTTCAGTACAGGAAGAAAATACCAGAGCCAGAAACAGAGTGAAGAGCAAACTGCGCAGCGCCTTAAATGCCATTTTGTATCCCGGATTAAAATGTCTCACAACCATATGCATCTCATTTTAAAGCATGAATTTACATAACAACAACAGATATTTCAATAGGATTAAATTTTGCCAATCCGGGAAAAATCTCCCTTTCCGCACGGAAATTCGTTCTTCCGTTACAAAAGAGCTGCCCGGTAAATGATCTTTTCCGGGACAGGCAGCACTACATCCCGAATTAATTTTATTCAATGAAATTTTTGAGTTTCAGTTCCCGTGGGGGTGAAATTTGATTGAAGGGGGCAGGGAAAGGGAGGCAAAAGCGAAGAGAAAGCGCCGGTTCTTCCGTAATAAAGAACCGTGCTTTCTCTTCACCCGTCTCTATTTAATTAATGCCGATGAATGTCCTTGTGCATGATTTTGCGTGTTTCGTGCAACCGGTCGTCTGCGGGTAGGTCAATCAAGCGGGCGTTCATATCGGCATCGTTTTCCGCTTCCAGCAGATCGGCTACATAGTTGATGATGCTTTCGGGGAAGATGCCTTCCCGCTGGTACAATTCTCTCTTTTTGCGCAGGAGTTTAGCGGATTCCACGCAGCTTCCGGGAAGCGCGGGTAACTTACGCAGCAATTTTTTATTGTTGAAAATGTTCCCGGTGACGTAGAGCTTTTCCGCCAGCTCCAGCGCTTCGGGATGGGTGAGTCCCCACTCGGCGGCCATGGTCATCCCCGCCAGCAGCAGATGCACAATGGCGCTTCCGTCCGGACTGCGTAATTCCACCGTTTGCCGCCCTTCCGGTTCCCGGTAGTCGCTCTGCTGCTGGGGATTGACGAATTTGGCCAGATTGGAAACGTTCGACCAGCCCAGCGGTACTCGAATCATGGCGCTACGGTTCAGGTCGCTCCAGGAGATGCGGGTGGGAGCTTCCTGGTCGGGAACCAGCCGCAGGTAGGCCGAAGAAACAGTGTTGCCAAAGGCGGTGAGCGTATCGGCGTAGTGGCACAATCCGCCAATTAACTGGCGGGCTTCGGTAGAAAGGGTGCCATCTTCCTGCACCATAATGTTTTTCCCATTCTTACGAATTTCGGTGTGAATGTGCAATCCGTTTCCGGCAATACCTTCTTCAATCTTTGGGGTGAAGGTTGCCACGCAGCCATGGCGAAATGCGACATTGCGGATAATCCAGCGTCCCAGCACCAGATTGTCTCCGGTATCCTCGATAGGGGTGGGCAGGAATTCAATCTCCAGTTGCTCGGCACGTTTGCCCCGGATTTCGTCGATATCGCTGCGAACACTTTCCACATAGCCCACCTCGCTGTGGGCATATTTTACCGCACCGGTAATCTGGGCAATATAGCGCACCATTTCGTTGAGAATTTCCCCGCTTTTAACGAAAGGTGCCGAAGCCTGATAACTGCGCTGCTTCTGGGCGGGATAAATTTTAACCACCGGATCGCTCAGCAGAAAAAATTCCAGTTCCCCCAGCGCGTATAGCTCCAGACCGGTGTTTTTGCGGAAATGTTCCGCGGCGTGGTGCAGAATATTATCCAGAGCAAACGGGGCGCGCTCCCCTTCGCGATTTAAATAGCGGCAGATAAAATCCAGACTCCCGGAATCGAAGGGATTGAGAAAGGCGGTTTTGTACACCGGAACCACGTATAAATCCGAAAGAGCGGCATCCACCATCCCCTTAAACAGGGAGGAACCATCTACCCGTTCTCCGTCTGCCAGAACGCGCTCGGCCTGGTGCCGATTGCTGATGGGAATCTTCAATTCTTTTAATTTCCCGTCCAATCCGGTGTAGTGGAAGGTGATGCGCTCAATCTGTTTCTCTTCCACCACCTTCAACAAATCCTCCCGGGTAAAATCGGTATTGGGTTTATCCAGAAATTTGATGAGGGGGTTGGTAAGTGCGTATGTTTCCATCATTAAAGCTCCCTGCCTTGTTATGAGCCGAAAATTTTGTGAAAAATTACATTTATTGCAAGGTGTTTTTTTCTTTTGTTTCCTGCACGGTTTCTTTACTTTGCAACGGGTGGCACCTGGCTGAAGAGGTTGTGTAAAAATAAAACTCAAAAGAATATTTAATCACAATTGCGCATATTGTAGCTCATGATGTTTATTTAAAACTGGACCAATAAAGAGCATGTTGTTCAATCTTTACTTATTACTGAATTTAGTTTTCCTTTATAGCCATAAGATCCAAACATTAAGATAACAGTAAAGG
>JALXCH010000219.1:0-1006 GCA_026991005.1 Calditrichia bacterium
TGATTATCCACAGCGACGAAGCCTTGCTGGCCGTGGGCTTTATCTTTACCATTCACTTCTTCAACACCCATCTGCGCCCGGAATCCTTCCCACTGGATCCGGTCATCTTTACCGGGCAACTACCGCTGGAGGAGTACAAAGAAGATCGCCCCGAAGAATATCGCAAACTGAAAGAAACCGGAGAATTGAAGAAACGGGTTATCTTCTCCAAAATATCTCCCAAGTGGATGCGCATCGTGCGTATTTTCGGATTTACTTTCCTGTTTATCGGAATTACCCTGATCATTTTGATTATCTATAGTATGATTTTCGGATACAAATAAGCCAACGAATGGTTACGCAGCGGGTGTTTCGATCTGTTCGGAACACCCGCTTTTTTTTTTGAGGATTTCTATCTGCAATTATCTCAACATCCAGTTTCCCGGAAAAATTTTGAAATAAGCACAAGATATTTTATATTCCTGATGTATCGAAAGATGATATAGGGGTTATGCCGCACTAAAAGAAACTGAAAATTCAATGTATTCTGGGGAAAAAGCTCCATGGAGTTCAGTGAATCTCACAGTTGCTGCTTTAAATGAAGCAAGTTTAGATTTAGATTTTTACCTGGAAAAACCGCAACGATCGCAGCGAGATTTAAATGAAGCAAGTTTAGATTTTTACCCCTGAAAGGAACCAGGCTATTTTTACAGCCATTTACCTTTTTTGTTAACAATATGGTCGAATGATTCTTTTGATTTGTTTACCCAAAAATTCCAGCACCCTGTCATTCTGAGCCCTGCGCCAGCAGGGCGAAGAATCTCTTGCTTAAGCAAGACGAAGAATCTCCTGCGTAAGCATGGCGAAGAATCTTCTGTGTAAGCAGGGCGGCAACAGCAGGACGAAGTACCTCAATGAAGAAGCTTTTAATGAACCATTAGAATGGCTACAAATTTTTTCTGGTAAAAGAAAATGACATCTGGATGATTCATTGCCGTGTGCACAATCGTCTTTGAATAGTTTACCA
>JALXCH010000219.1:1016-1914 GCA_026991005.1 Calditrichia bacterium
CATTACTACGATGTAACCTTTTATGACATCTCTTTAAATGTTAACCTGACTCAGAAATTCCTTCAGGGAGAAGTGTGGGTTAGCGGCACTATTTTGCACAATGGCACCCAGCACATTGTGCTGAACCTCTACCAGCACATGTCGGTGGATTCTGTGCACTACTTAAATACCACCCTTCCCTTTACCCACCAGAACGATGTACTGGATGCCACCTTACCCCAGCCACTGAACCAGGGAGATGCGTTTACCCTGGGCATTTTTTATTCCGGTTATCCCGAGCAAGCGGGCACACCCGGTTACGGATTAATTTTTAGCGGTTACAACGGTCAGCAATTGGTGTACAGCTACAACTGGCCCTATTTTGCCAGCACCTTTATTCCCTGCAAGGATCATCCTTCGGACAAAGCAGACTCGGTGCAGTTACGCATTACTGTTCCCGGCGGATATCAGGTGGCGTGCAACGGCGTGCTGGAATCCACTCAAACGCTTCCCGGAAACAAACAACAATTCCTCTGGGTGCATCATTACCCCATTGTCCCGTACAACATTTCCATTAACATCTACCCCTTTACGGTAAGCACCGGGCAGTATTCCTCTGCTACCAGTGGGAACATCTTCCTGCAATATTTTCTCTTTCCGCCCCACGCGACTGCCATCTTAAACACCCTACAAACTAAAGTGCCCCGAATTTTGCAGGCTTACGAATCGCGCTACGGAGCCTTCCCTTTTGTTCAGGATAAATACGGACTGTGTGAAGCTACCTTCGGTGGCGGCATGGAACATCAAACTCTGCTTACCATGGGGCAGTCTTCGTTCTTCTCCGATATTCTGGTTCACGAAAGCGCCCACGAGTACTTTGGCAATTTGATTAGCCTGGCGGACTGGGGCCACATCTGGT
>JALXCH010000220.1 GCA_026991005.1 Calditrichia bacterium
CTTCAATCCCTTTCAGCGGCTCCAGCTTCTTCAGCGTCATGAGCACCGCAATATCTTCTGCTTTATCGGCAATGGTGTCCTGCAAAGCTAGAATCTCCAGCAAATCCCCCCGGTTAATCGCCAGAAAAAGCCCTTTGGGTAAATTATTGCGAATCTCGTTTTTGGTGAGGTCGGCAATATGTTCCAGCTCCGAAATCTCTTTCTCCAGTTCGTTAATTCGTTCAAAATTTCCTTCGGTGTAAGCCCGGTACAGCTCTTCCATTTTGTGCACCGTCTGGGCAACCTTTTCCATGTGGCTTTGTAAAGGCGAAAAGGGCGATTTACTAAATAAATTCGAAATTAAGCGCATGGTACGGTTCTCCCCAATTATCATCCCAAATTTTTTCAACAAAAAGGTTTTCTAAATGATGAAAATCACAATGTGGATAATGTGGTTTCTTCGGTTACAAGCAACCCCCGAAATTTGTAGGGCATATTATACAAAAAATTCACCATAAAAAGTCAAGAAAAATAAATTTTTTTATTAGCTTGCAAAAAGGAAAAACATCACCTAAAATTTTTTTAAGAAAATAAATGATGGGGTAGTTTACGTCCGTATGTGCCGTTTTTTTGTTTACTGGGGGAATGAAGAACGAAATCTGTACTACTGGCTGGTGGAAGCGGAAAACAGCCTGTTAAAGCAGAGCCGGAACGATGAATCCAATCGTCCCAATCCCGATGGCTGGGGATTTGCCTTTCGTCGGGGGGAGAAGATTGAACTGGTGAAGAAGACCGTTCCCGCTTTTGAAGATGAAGATTTCATTAAGGCCGCGCGGCAAATGAAAGGCGAGTTAGCCTTTGCCCACGTACGACGCAAATCCCAGGGCGAAACCAAAGTGCACAATACCCATCCTTTCCTGCACGAGGAATGGATGTTTATGCATAATGGCAATATTCCCAATTTCCCCTCCTGTAAACGGGAGCTAACTCGTTTGCTGCACGGAAGCGACCGCATCCTGACCAAGGGTGCTACAGACAGTGAATTTCTCTTCAAATATTTTATTTACTGGTTTCAGAAGAAAGCTTCCTGCAACAGCAACTGCATCCTGGAGATTATTCACGAAATTATTGAGCGTATCATTGGAATCACCACCCCGGAAGAATTTCCGCAGCTGGCGCTGAATTTTATGCTCACCAACGGAAAATATCTCATCGGATATCGCTTGCACCGCGGGCTGTATATCACCCGGGAAGATGGTGCGCTGTATGTGGCTTCGGAACCCATCGATACCCGGCATCACTGGGAAGAAATTCCGGAGAACCATTTCCTCATCTGTCAGTCCCCCACTCACATTCGGACAATTCCCCGGGAAGCGCTGGTGCAAAATCGCCAGCTAACCGGGTAAGAAAAACACACGTTTTACTGAATATTCCGGGAGGTGGCAATGCCTGTATTGCAGCCTGTTGATGTTCTTGCTTTTGGCGCTCATCCCGACGATGTGGAATTGGGGTGTGGTGGTACTCTGTACAAATTGACACAAGCCGGGCACCGTGTTGCCATTGCGGATTTAACAGAAGGCGAAATGGGAAGCCGGGGAACCGTAGCCGATCGCTATCGCGAGGCGGAAGCGGCGGCACAAATTCTGGGGGTAAGCCAGCGGGTCAATCTAAAAATTCCTGATACGAGAATTGAACTGAACGCAGAGAATCGGGAGAAGGTGATCCGCCTGGTGCGCGAGTTGCAGCCCAAACTGGTTTTTGCCCCTTACCCGGACGATCGGCATCCGGATCACATCCATGCCAGCCATCTGGTGCGAGAAGCCTGTTTTTATGCGGGATTGAAAAAAGTGCTACCGGAGCTTCCCCTGCACCGCCCGGAGCGGGTGATTTACTATCCCTGCACTTACCAGTTCCAGCCCGCTTTTGTGGTGGATATCAGTGCGGAATTTTCCGTGAAGATGGAAGCCATTCGCGCCTATCGTTCGCAATTTTACAATCCCGATTGGCAGGGGACGCCCACCTTTATTTCCACAGAGGAGTTTCTGAAATCCGTGGAAGTGCGGGCCCGCCATTACGGCTGGCAGGCGGGGGTAACCTATGCCGAACCGTTCTGGATGCGGGAACCGCTGGTACTACCGGATATCATGGCACTGCTGGGATGAACCGTCCGCACCCACAGTGTTTTTTTTCCGGGCTACCCTCTTACTTCGTTTTCATTACAAACACCCCGTCCCAATCTTCTCCCGGAGGATTTTCCATAAATTCCTGACAGCGCAGCAAATAAATGCGCGAGGGGCCATCGTCTGCTTTAATCTGTAGCGCCTGCCGGAAGTGATTCATCGCCCATTCCCAATTGCGCATCAGGTAGTAATCGAAACCTTTCTGATATTGAGCCAGCATTTCCTCAAACTCCGGCGGCAGCTTTTCGTCCCGCGAAGCGATTAATTCGTACACCTTCACCGGTTTTTTCTTACCCTTCACTCGCAGTAAATCCAGCGGGCGGGTCACAAATTTTTCGTTAACCAGTTTAAAGGTGTTTTCGCCAATCATGATTTCGGTGCCGTACACTTTGTTTGCACCTTCCAGACGGGAAGCCAGGTTTACGGTGTCGCCCATCACGGTGTAATCGAAGCGGGTGTTGGAACCCATGTTACCCACCACCATGTCCCCGGAATTAATCCCGATGCGGGCATGCAGTTGCGGCTTCCCCTGGTCTTTCCATTTTTCCCGGAGCTGTGCCAGCCGTTTCTGCATTTTGATGGCGGCATGGCAGGCATATTCAGCGTGCTCGGGGAATTCCACCGGCGCACCAAACACCGCCATGATGGCGTCGCCTTCGTATTTATCTAGCATCCCGTGATATTCGAAAACAATATTGGTCATTTCGGTGAGGTACTCATTCAGCAGTGCTACCAGCTCTTCCGGCTCCATTTGTTCGGAGATGGTGGTAAATCCCGCCACATCGGAAAAGAGTGCGGTACACACCTTCCGTTCGCCACCTAACTTGACCTTTTCTGGGTGCTCTAGAATTTCGTTCACCACATTGGGCGAAACGTAATGGGAGAAAATTTTACGAATGCGCCGTTTGTCTTTTTCTTCAAACAAATACCGGTACACATACACCGTGGCAAACACCAGAATCACCGTAAAAATGGGAGCAATAATGGGCACCCACAAACTGAACTGACTTAAAAACCACAATCCCCCAATTAAAATGAGAAAAATGAAAAGCGCACTTACCAGAATACTCCCCACCGGGCGCAGGAAAATGAGCAGGAGCCCGGTGATAAGGCCTGTGAGGAGAATAATCAGGAGCACGGTAGTGCCCGAGAGGCGGTAAATAAATTGCTGGTTGAGGATGTCGTACACCACGTTGGCGTTCACTTCCACACCGGGATAAGCGGGCTGCAGGGGAGTGGTTCGCAAATCGTACAACCCGGGGAGGGAAGAACCGAAAATAACGATTTTTCCCCGGAAGAATTCCTTCGGGACAAACCCCATGAGCACATCGTAAAAGGAGATGTAGCGGAAAGATTTGAATCCTCCCATGTAGCGAATGAGCATTTGCCCATACTTGTCGATGGGGACGTTAATCACCTGTCCGGCTTTGGTGGTGAGGATGAGGTAAGGAGGTTCGTAATCCACTTTTTCCACCTGGAGTGCCTGCATTGCCATCTGCATGGAGAAAGCGGCGTACACATGCTGGTTAAAACGGATGAACAGCGGGATACGCCGCAGCACGCCGTCCGGATCGGGGTAAAGGTTTACGAAACCAGCCGAGAGCCCGGCGTTAAGGAAAAGCGGATTTTCCGGCTCCAGGCGCTCTTCGCTAATCAGGTTGTGGAAGAGGGTTTCGGGAACTTCCTGAAGCAGCGGCTGGTAATTTAGCCCTTTCGGCTCCTGGGACATGGCGTAGCGGAAGTGCTCCGAATCCGCCCGGGAGAAGTAGAGGGCGTTTACCACTTTGCCACACTCCTGAATGGCCTGGCGGAATTCCTGATCTTCCTCGGGATGCCGCCTGTCCGGATCAAAAATAAAATCCAGCCCAATCAGTTTAACCTCGTTTTCATTCAGGAAGCGAATCATCTTTGCCCAGTACTTACGCGGCCATTGATGGTAGCTTCCCAGTTTCGCCACACTGCGCTCATCCACATCAATAATAACAATGTCGTCGATGGGGGTTTTGGGTTGTTCCACCACCCGCCGTAACCGCCAGTCGTAACTCTGGGCTTCCATGCGGAAGAAAAATGGTTTAAACAGTACCTGGGTGATTAACCAGGCCACCAGCCCCATGATTAATCCCACCAGGAGTCCGGTAAACAGTTTTTTCGCCAGATTTTGTTTCATTCTACTTCACCTGTTTTGTTTTCTTAATTTTACCGCTTCGCGAAGTGAAAATCTGTTGCCGTGCGCACTTCGGTAGAATATAGGACATTTTGGACCAATTTTCCACTATCGGATCAGGGAAAAGGTAAAGTCGAAAGCGGAGGGCAACCGGAAATAGGGGGAATTGGTGTCTGCCTGGAAAGAAATGGTTTCATCCGGCAGCATCGAATTTGCGAACGGCTTCCAGAAAGCGGTCGATGTCCTCCCGGTTGTTGTAAAAATGGGGCGAGACTCGAATTTTGCCTTCCCGCAGAGAAACGAAAATTTTTCGGTTGTGAAGGTGCTGGTACAACTCCTCTGCCCGGGGATGGAAGAAGGTCACAATACCGGAGCGGTGTTCCGGTTCCGTTGGGGAGTAAAGTCGGTAACCGGCCTCCGGGAGGCGCTGCATCAGGTAATCGGTATTTTCCAGCACTTTTTGCTGGATGGTCGCGGTTCCGATTTCCAGCATCATCTCCAGGCTGGCGCGGGCTCCCACAATGCCCAGGGTGTTAAAGGTGCCGGTTTCGAATCGGCGGGCATCCGGTGCCCAATCCTGGAAATAATTAAAGAAGTCATACGGTGTTTGCACCCCCAGCCAGCCTGCAATCGCCGGGTAGAGCTGTTCAAAAATGCGGGGCGAGATGTACACAAACCCGATTCCTGCTGGCCACATCAGCCATTTATGTCCGCTGGTGGAGAGAAAATCGATATGCATCTCCTGCACGTCCATTTGCAACGCCCCCAGCCCCTGGATGGCATCTACGCAGAAGATAATGTCGTGCTGTCGGCACATCTCACCGATGGCTTTTAGATCGTTCCGGAACCCGTTCAGGAATTCCACAAAGCTGATGGAGAGCAGGCGGGTGCGCGGGTGAATGTGCGCTTCAATATCTTCCAGCAAAAGACGCCCTTCGCGGTGTTTGACAAAATCCAGCTCCACCCCCAATCGTCTTAGCCCCCGGAATGGAATCACATTGGAAGGGAATTCGAAATTGTTTAGCAGCACCCGGTCGCCCGGTTGCCACTCTAATCCCAGGGTCAGAATATTCAGCCCCGCAGAGGTGTTGGGCGTTAGGGCAATGTTTTCTGCCGGGGCGTTGATGAGTTGCCCGATTAACGTTTTCAGGTGTTCCTTCTCTTCCAGGGCGGCAGGCCAGAACTCAATATCCTCACGATTGCGCAGGTGCAACAGCTTTTCTATTGCCTCGCGGGCGCGGGAATTAAGCGGAGCGATCCCGGCATGGTTCAGATAAACCTGTTCCGGTAAATGGGGAAAAAGCTTACGGTAGGCATCCCAATCGGTCATGGGGAGTTTTCCTTTCTACGATTTTCCAGCTTGTTTTTTCACTTCATTAAGAGGTTAATATAAAAATTCATGAAACAAAAAGGGGAGAAATTTTACAAAATATTGGGAGGGAATTACCGGAACGAAAGAGGAAGTTCCTGAATCGCCTTATCTGGTGTCATTTTCGTGGAGGGGGCTTTTAAAACCCGCCGCGAATAAACCCGACTATCCGGGTTTTTCGTTTCCTTTATGAAAAATTCACCGAGGCGGTTTAAATTTGTTTGGTCAGCAACGGCATTTAAAAACATCAAAGCCCATTTTTCAAAATAAGAAATGCGTGAAAATGCAATTGGAATTGTTCTTTTAAAATTGTTGAAACTACACATTAAGAAGCTGTTGATTTTTTAACCTTAAATATTTAGATAAAAATCGCCCTGATTATAACTGAATTTTTCTACTTTTTCTGGCACCAGAAAAATTAAATATACTGATTAAGAACAGTAATTTTTTCTATTTTTTGCTTTTCATTATGTTTGCATAAATTGATCATGAACCAAAATTAATTTCTTTTTACAGGATTATTTTTGACAAAAATAAAGTGGTATTGGGTCTCGAAGCTGATTGGACCCGGATCCAATAATCAGCGGAGGGGTACCGTCAGCGTCCGGGAGCTGAGCGTCGTACGGAAGCCCGATTGATTTTCGGGCTTTTGCGATTTAATATTGAAGATTGGATTAATGTGATAATATTTTTAGAAAAAACAAAAATATCCTCTTAAAATTACCAAAATAAAGCTATAATAAAAAAGTATTCCAGGTAGATAGTTCAATAGAATGCCAGTAAAAACCCACAAAACCGCCGTGGTGCTCATTCCTCCCCGGGAGGTCTGGGCACCCATCCAGGCCATCCGGCAGGTGCATGATGCCCACTTCCGTCGCTGGATGCCGCACATCACCCTGCTCTACCCGTTTCGTCCCTGGGAGGAATTTGCCGAGCTGGCCGTACGATTTCGGGAAGCGTTGCGTACCGTAACTCCTTTCGAGGTGGTGTTAGCCAATTTCCGCTATTTTCCCCACAGAGGGAATCGTTTCACCCTCTGGCTGGAACCCCAGCCGCGGGAACCGCTGGTGAAATTGCAAACCGCTCTCTGGCAGGTGGTACCGGATTGTGATGACACCCGGCGGTTCCGCAACGGATTTACGCCCCATTTGAGCGTGGGTCAGGTAAGAGGGAAGCGCCAGCGGGAAAAGTTGCTCGAGGCATTGCAACGGGACTGGCAGCCGCTGCGCTTCATCGTGCGGGAGGTTGCCCTCATCTGGCGCAACGACCCGCCGGATGATGTGTTCCGGGCGGGTGAGGTTATCCCGTTTGCTTGAATTGCAGCCAAAATATCTCACCATAAGAACCGGGAATTTCCATTGTGTTTTGAACAAGCCCAATTGGGGAAAATCGTTGCTTTTACCTTAAAAATTGGGTATAATTTAACATTGAATGTTAAAATTTACCTAAACATGTGGATTCAACGGACGCTAGCAACAAAACTTAAAGAAGCTGCTCAAAAATATCCGGTAGTCACCCTGACCGGTCCCCGTCAATCTGGCAAAACCACCTTGGTCAGGATGGTTTTTCCGGAGTATCAGTATATTTCTCTAGAAAAACCGGATGAACGAAGTTTCGCTCAAGAAGACCCTCGGGGATTTTTGAATCGCTTTAAAGAAGGGGTTATTTTGGACGAAGTACAGCGGGTACCAACACTGTTTTCCTATATTCAAGGGATAGTGGACGAGCGCAATTCACCGGGTCAGTATATTTTAACCGGATCCCACAATTTTTTGCTTCATGA
Organism: Calditrichia bacterium; assembly: GCA_026991005.1. Next base: position 7,476 of record JALXCH010000220.1, read on the forward strand.
GAAAATTTCGCAATCCCTGGCGGGACGTACGGCTGTTTTGTACCTTCTGCCATTTTCCAAGAGGGAGCTCTTTCAGGAGCCTCCCCTTCATCCGGACCAGTTTCCCTCCCTCGAACCAGGTGCGGTGGAATTCCCGGATTTATGGGAAGTGTTATTCAAAGGATTCTATCCCCGGATTCACCACAACCAGTTGGATGCCCGGGAATGGTTAGCCGATTATTATCAGACTTATATCGAGCGAGATGTCCGTCTAATAGTGAATATTGGGGATTTACTTTTATTTGACAAATTCATCCGTTTGTGCGCCGGTCGCAATGGTCAACTGGTCAATTTCTCCACTCTGGCTGCCGATGCCGGAATTAGTACGATGACAGCGAAACGCTGGTTATCGGTTCTCCAGGCAAGTTTCATTGTGGCCCTTGTACCACCCCACTATCGGAATTTCCGGAAGCGGCTAATCAAATCACCTAAATTATATTTCTTCGATACCGGTTTACTAGCGTTTCTTCTAGGAGCTCGCACACCCGAAGAACTGGCATTTCATGCTTTACGGGGCGCGGTTTTTGAATCTTTTGTTTATTCGGAACTTTATAAAGCTCACGTGCATTCCCGCCTGCTTCCTTCCATTTATTTCTGGCACGATTTTAAAGGGCATGAGGTTGATTTCATTCTCGAGCGCGGTCCCAAATTTCTGCCCATTGAGGCGAAATCCGGGGAAACGTTAGCAAAAGAACATTTTCGGAACTTACTTTATTACCGTAAACTTGCTGGTGAGGTAGCAGAACAACCGGTTTTAATTTATGGAGGGAGCGAGAGTTATATCCGACAGGGAGTTCAGGTTCTCTCCTGGAAACAGATTTAAATATGTAAAAAAAAAAGAAGAAGAAATTCCCAACACTTTTAAAATATCATGGGCTAAAAAGATGCACTCATAAGCAATCTATGTTTATATCTTTCTTAAACGAATCTTTTTGGAAGTAATTACTGTGAAGCTGTCTTTTAAGTTTACTCTATATTTTTCGATTACTTTTAAAAGCGAATGCATAATAGCATCACGTTCTGAAAATTTATATCGCAATAGAATAACTCCAATTTTATAACCATGAGAGAATACCCATTCTCCAAAATCTTTATCCTCTGTAATAATTATTGCATCTTCATTTCGTGCAAATTCCAATACTTCTTCATCTTGAATTCCAGGTTTGTCTTTAACCACTGAAATTATAAAAATGCCTTTTTTCTTTAAAAACGAAACGATTTGAAAATCAACATTTTCATCAATGAGGAACTTAAGGTTCAATTACCTCTTCCTCCGAAATAACCTTTGCAGAATACTCCAGACAGGCATAGATATCTTCTCTGGTTAAATTAGGATATGCTTTTAAAATTTCCGCAACATCCATTCCCTCGGAAAGTTTCTTTAAGATTAATTCCACAGGAATTCGCGTGCCTTTGATTACAGGTTTTCCTAACAAAATATTCGGATCTGAAATTATGTGGTTTTTATAGTTCATTTTTACGCTGCTTTTTATTTTAATTTACAAAATAAAGTGCTATGTAACAAGTCCCCGCACTTCAAAGTGCCGGGACTTGATAAAAATCACTCATCAAGCAACAACCTCTTCACTTCTTCTGGAGATTTTTCTGTACCCTGTAAGTAGTCTTCAACAAAAGATTTGTACAATTCGGGAGTGGCAAAATATTTTTTGACGAAATAGCGATCAATAAGCTTTCCTTTCCTTAAATTTACCCACTCCAAAAAGTTGGAATAAGGCCAATCCTCTAATTTTTTTACCAGCCCTGCTTTCACCGGATTCCCGTGAATATATCGGCAAAGGTGCAGGAGATAATTTTCGTCTTCCACTAAAATGGCTTTGAATCGAGCTTCGAATAATGTACCAGTTCGGCCGTATCGTTTGTTATATGCTTTGGAATAGCGATTGAACAGACGTTGCATTAAAATTGAAATCCCAATCTCTCCATCCTGACGAAACAAAAAATGGTAGTGATTGGGCATTAAACAGTAGGCAATTACGGAAATATTGAATTCTCTTGAGTAATGATGTAACCATTTTAGCAAATAAATGTAATTTTCGTGTTCACGAAATAATAGCGGAATAGTCGAGCGATTGTAAATGTGATAGTAATGCCCTCTTTTAAATAGTGTTTTTCGTTTGGGCATGGTAGTCTCCTTTTTTTCAAATCCCCGGCCCTTACAAAGTGCCGGGGACTTTAGGCACTTCGTGCCGGGGACTTAATAGAGGGGCACCACTCCCGGAAGGGGCATTCCTCGCACTTCGGTTTGCGTGCCTGACAGATGTGCCGCCCGAACAGAATCATGGCATTGCTGAACCAGGTCCATTTTTCCTGTGGCACCAGCGCCATGAGCTCCTGCTCGATTTTATCCACGTTTTTCTTCTCTCCTGTTAACTCCAGGCGCTGTACCACCCGGCGCACATGGGTATCCACCGCAATCCCCTGATTCAGTCCGTAGGCATTCCCTAGCACCATGGCGGCGGTTTTGCGTCCCACTCCGGGCAATTGAGTGAGCTTTTCGATATCCCGAGGCACTTCGCCACCAAATTCTTCGACTAATTTCTGGCAGCAGTTGCGCAGGGCTTTGGCCTTGTTGCGATAAAATCCGGTAGGCCGAATATCCTCCTCCAATTCCTCCACCGGCACCTGCAGGAAGTCCTGCGGTGAGCGGTATTTCTCGAACAGCGTTTCGGTGACCCTGTTCACCCGCTCGTCGGTGCACTGAGCGGAGAGAATCACCGCCACCAGCAGTTCAAATCCATTACGGTAGCGCAGGGCTAGCGGCGCCTCGGGATACATTTTCTGCAGTTCCTGAATCACCCGGTTTATTTTTTCCTGTTTGTCCATGGTTCTCCTCCGGAATTGTATTTCGCATTAAAATAATTCATTTCGGGGAAAATCTCAAATTTTAAATGGGTAATTTATAAGGGCATAAGGACATAGGGGCATAAAGCATCAATGAACGTTCGGAGAAGAGTAACCCAATGTTTAAATCCGAACACGACTTTTTATTTCCGGGTCATTCGAGGGATTCCGGGGTTTACTTTTCTTAATATTTTTCTAAATTGCAGTAAATGTTTTGCCGGGGTGAATCGTATTTAAGGTGAACATGGGATGGAATGAGCCAAAAGTTGATGTGGGGGCGCTAAAGCGGGGCGAGGCGGCCGCCTTCCAGCGGCTGGCGAAGGTGTTCGGGGAAACCTCTCTCCGGATTGCCTACCATTACACCGGCGATCCGGACGAAGCGCGGGATATCGTACAGGAGACGTTTCTGAAAGTGTTCCAGCGCATCCGGCATTTCCAAGACGGACGGCCCTTCGCCCCCTGGTACTTCCGGATTCTCACCAACACCTGCCGGGACTGGAAACGAAATTTCTTTCGAAGACGTTGCCAGGCGTTGCACGAAACCGAGCTGGAACCGCTCCAACCGTCAGCAGCGGACAATGCAACCGTGCAATGGATTCAACAGCAGATCACACAGATGCCGCCCCGAATGCGCATGGCGTTTATTCTGCACTACCAGGAGGAATTCTCCGTGAGGGAAGTGGCCGAGATGCTGGGTGTTTCCGAGAACACCGTGCGGGTACAATTGATGAAGGGACGGCAATTGCTCAGAAAATTTTACGAAAAACATCGCGAGGAATTCGAAAATGACCTGTAAAGAGGTTCAACAAAAGCTGGCGGATGCCTTTGATCGGGACGAACTGGTTACTCTGCCGCCAGAGGTGAGGAATCATTTGCAGCATTGTGCTGCCTGCCGGAGCTACCTGGAACAGCTGGAGCAGCTGGATGTGGGCCTCCGGCAATTGCCTGCCGTCAAAACGAGCCCGCGGTTTTCCGCAGAGGAACTCCGGAAACTGACAGAATTCCTGGAAAGGGAGCAATCTCCAACCCGGCGGAAGTCGCTCCGCTGGCAGCGAGCCATTCTGGCAGCTGCGGCGGCGCTGCTGATGGTGCTCGGTTCTTTTCTGCTTCCCCGCTTGAACCATTCACCGGCGCCGAAACAACCGGAGTTCTACCTGCGCTCGCTGGATTCGCCCAATTCGGTGGCGACGCCCATCGTTTTCCAGAGCGAGAAGGAACAAAGCCCGCTCATCATCTGGCTCAATTAGGCTAAAAAAAGGAGGTACATCATGATTCGCCTGTATTACTGGATTCCACTTTTCCTCTCATTGCTTCTCCTCTTCTGCCAGGGTAAAAAGGGAGGGGAAGTCCAGCTCTACGAACTCAAGATTTTTCTCCTGCAGGGCAGCAACCAGTCCCGGGAAAGCAGCGTTCCCCTGTTTGCCGGGGAGACCAGCATCCGTTTCATCGAAAACGTGATGAAAGACCGGGAAAGCCTGAAGGAACAATTGAAGAACACCTTCGGTTACCAGCAGATCGAGCTGCTGGAGGCTACCGGATTTACTTTTTTGCGTTCGGGTAAGGAGCAACAATTTCTGCTGCCACTGGACGAGCGGTATCTGCTGCGCCTGATTTTACTCCCGGGCGGTGAGGAAAACCACTTACCGCTGCACGTGACTCTGGTGAAATCGTCCGAAGAGCTTCCCCTCCCGAAGGAAGAAGAACGGGAGGAATGGAATCGCTATTTCACCCAGATTGGTGCGGAAAACCGGTTGTTTTCCCTGCGGGCGGATGTGCCGCTGAAGAAAGGGATCATGCTGGGCAAGGCTTTGCCGGAGGATGGTTCGGAAGCGCTCTTCCTGCTTGTGCAGCCACTAAAAAACCACGTTTCGACGGTGGCGGAACTGAAAGAGATTCTGCAAACTTACCCCCGGCAGGTTGATATCTACGGCGAAAACGCCTACCGGGACTTTCTGCAGACGGTTTACCGGAAACTGGGCGCTTCGTATCCCGAGGGGAAAACCCAATTCGCTTTTACGGAAAATGCCGGGAGCGCGGCGGACTCCCTTCTCAATGTCGTACCCTTTGCGGAGTTGAGTAAACGTCCGGTGGTGAAAAAGACCGTCCAGCCGTCTTACCCGGAGGATGCCCGGCGCCAGGGTAAAGAAGGGATGACGGTGGTTTCCATTCTGGTGGATGAGCAGGGGCAGGTGATTCGGGAGAAGCTTGTCAAGTCCAGCGGGAGTGCCAGTCTGGACAGCGCCGCCCTGGCAGCAGCGCGCCAATTCCGGTTTCTCCCCGGGGAAAAAGACGGTCGGGCAGTGAAAGTCTGGATGAAGCTACCTTTCGCTTTCCGCCTGAAAAAGGACACCTCTTCCGGTAACTAACGGAACTACCGGAGAAATCAACTGAATCCGCACCCCCGTGCTGTTCACCCGGGGAATCCGGATCAATCAAACCCATTTTTCGCGGTTACAGCGCAGGAAACCGCTCGGAGCTTGCTGGGGATGATGGTCAGCTTCAGAAAGTGATCGAAGGATTTCAGGTGAGAGAGGAATCCGTTCCTTCTCCGGTTATGCAAAATCACACTTCCCTGGGGAACATTCTTGGCCATGCACGATGGGAACAAAGCGCTCTTTTTCCGTGCCCCGGAGCAGATGTTCGCGATACTACGCCTCTGCGACAGGGGGTTAGCAATCCGATTTGCAAAAATTAGAAAAATTAAGTAAATTCAATTAAAATTTAAGGAGGGAACTCATGGGTAAGCCTATTAGTGCATTATTGATTGTGGGGCTCTTGTTATTCGTTGCATTTGCCGGGGGAGACATTGTCCCCTTTGAAGAGCTTACCGTAAAGCCCCGGGTGATTAAAAGGGTGGAACCCCAATTCCCCATGGAGGCCCGGAAAAACCACTGGAGCGGCAAGGTGGTGATTAAAGCCGTTCTGGACGAAACCGGTAAGGTCACCAGGTGTACGGTATTGGAATCTTCCGGGCACAAAGCGCTGGACGATGCTGCGATTCAAGCGATTATGCAGTGGAAATACTCACCCGGTAAAAAAGACGGGAAAGCGGTGAAAACGTGGGTACCAGTTCCGATTACTTTTCAATTCCTGGAGAAAAAATAAGCTTCAACGGTTTTTTAAGGAGAGGAGACTCCAGGAAAGGCTCTTTCTTATGTAATGTAAAGTTCTATGTGTCAGCAATCGAAAATCTTATCTAATTTGCAAAGTACGACTATGAAAATTCATTACTTCATTTGGCAGGTGCTTTTCCCCGGGCTTCTCCTAACCCCTCTAATACTTTTTCCTCAGGATAAGACGTTTCCAGACACGCTGAAAGCCCTGTACTTGCAAGGGAAATTCCAGAATGTAGTTACCTGGCTTCCCACAACTCTGCAAAACGATTCAACCAATGCCAGTCTTTACTACCTTGGTGGCATGGCATGGCGAAATCTCCTCAATGAGCGGGAAGCACTATCCTATTTTTACAAAGCGGTTGCCTTGGATTCCAGCAATACCCAATTTCTTTTCGCTCTGGGGAGAAGCTACTACATTCTGGATCGCTTCGCCGAAGCGGCTGCCTTGTTTCGCAAAATTTTACGAATTGATTCCACACATTACGGTGCCCGCCTATGGCAGGCGGAAACTGAATTTGCTCGTCAGCACTACCGGGAAGCCGAACGCCTTTACCGCAACCTCTTGCTCCGGGATTCTCAAAATGCCCATCTTCACCGGCGGTTGGCTATCTGCGTTTTGAAAACGGGAAATACCGCCCGAGCTATTCATTATTTTCGGCAAGCATTGGTGTTGAACCCATACGATCTGGAGTCCGCCCTAACACTGGCAAAATTTCTGCTGCGGAAATCCAAACAGGACAGCGCTTTCCTGATTATTGAACAAACACTGAGCTACCATCCCAGCTCAATGCCGTTGTTAAAAATTCGGGCGAACATTCTATTCCAGAAAAAGCTTTACCGCGCAGCTGCCCATAATTTTCATCGTCTGGTAGCGCTGGGGGATTCCAGCGCCCCCACCCTGCGCCGGTTGGGAGTTTGTCTCCTTTATTCCGATTCCCTTACAGCCGCACAAACCATATTGACCCGTGCACTGCAACGAGACAGTACCGACGCCCTTACTCACTTTTACCTGGGGATAGCTTTAAAAGAAAGCAAGCAATACTCCAAAGCGGTACGACACCTCAAGCAGGGAATCCAGCTCGCCATCCCGAACTTTTTAGCGGATTTCTATACCCAGCTTGGTTCTGCTCTGGAATCTCAATTAAACTACCCCGATGCCATCCAAAGCTACCGGAACGCCCTGAGATACGATCCATCTCGGACAATAATTTACTTTTACCTGGCTTCCCTATATGAGAATTATTACGCAGATAAACGCGTTGCCCTTTGGTACTATCGGAAATTCCTACAAGTGGATCGCAACAGCAAGGCGTCCTTTCGAGATTACGCCCAGTTACGCCTCAAGAAACTTATTCAAACACTGCATTTCATTAATGGTAAAAACTGAAAGTTTCTTTATACAATAAATTTTCAAAGTTTTCAAATAAATTAATCGATATAACCATCGGAAACAAATTTTATTCTAATATTCAATTTCCCATTCATTTTAAAACGGTTTTGCTCCTTTAGAGATTTGTTTTTATTGGAAATAACAGTATTTCCGAAGTTTTGACTTTGGTTACCAAACTGTGAATGCTTTTCTTTCCTCATAGCTGGAATCAGGCACATTTCCCTCCCTACCGTGAATTTTTGTATTCCAGAGCAAGAAGGGTAACATCGTCTTCGAATTCCACATGGCTGTCGAAATCACTGGCATGTTGGATGATGCGATCGAAAATTTCATTTGTTGGTTTATCCATATTATCCTGCACAATCTCGGCCAATTGCCGGATACCCCATTCCTGGTTTTGCTGGTTACGGATTTCACTGATTCCGTCGCTGTAGAAGAGCAAAAGGTTATTCGGGGAAAAATGGATGATTCTGGCAGGCGGAGGCTGGAAAAATTCCCCCAGAGGTAATCCCGACAGGGAAATGCTGCGATAGGTGCGGCTGGATTTTTGAAACAGAAGTACATCCGGGTTACCGGCGCTGAAAATTTTCACGATTCCCGAATTTAAATCCAGGCATCCCACCAGCGCGGTACCCAGGTAGGGTTCCTCGAAAATCTGGGTAAGCTGTTCGTTCAGGTACGGGAGGATGCGATGGAGGGGGAGGTTCTCGCTCAGGGCAACCTGCAATCCCATTTTAAAAATACTGGCCAGATGGGCTGCCGATAATCCGTGACCCACAAAATCCGCGGTGCTGAAAAACAGACGCTGACCTCGTTCCTGCACCATATAGAAATCGCCGCCCACCATTTCGCTGGGGATGTAGCGGGTGGTGACCTGGATGGGAAAATTGGGGGACAACGTGAATTTCAGGAGCGAGCGCTGAATCTGCTTCACTTTTTCCTGCTCTTCCAGAGCCTGAGTTACATCTTCAAACACTTCCACCCCGCCAATCACCCGTCCTTCCTGGTCTTTTATGGGCGCCACATTTACCGAAACCCAGCGTCGTTTACCGCTTTTGGTGTTGGTGGTTACCAGTACCGGGGAACTGCTGGGTACCCCTTTCTTCATGGCACGGTACAACGGACAGAGATCGGTGGTGCACAGTACGGTGCCATGTTTATCCTGATGATGCAACACATCGTAGGCACAGGTTCGTCCAATCACTTCTTAGGCAGAAAAGCCGGTGATTTTCTCCGCTCCTTTGTTCCAGGTCAGGATGCGGCGCTTTAAATCGGTGGTGTAAACCCCCAGATTGATATTCTCCACTACCTGCTGGTAATAATGTCCGTCAATGTTCAGAGAAATGCTGGTTTTCTGTGCCATACGACTTTCTGTGTTAACCTTACAGGAAAATCATGAAAAAACTTTTTCATTCAATTTTCACCATATTCTGTTCCATTGTCGGATTATTCTGTAAAAAGTTAACCCTTTTCCGTGGAAGAAGCGGAGGTGGTGAGTGAGCTTTTCCGCAACACGATTATCCTGTTATTTTTCTTTGCTATTTCTACGGAATGGTTTTATAATAGGGTAAAGAGAAAGCAACACGGTAATTACCGGAGGTTCGATGTGGCAGTGGGTTCGTAATACGATTTTTTTCTTCCGGCGGAATTTATTGCTCTCGATTTTGGGGCTGATTTTTTTAATTAGTCTGGCGGGAGCCTACCTGTTTTACCTGGTGGAGGCGCAGCGAAACCCGGCCTTGCATTCTTTTGGGCAGGCAATCTGGTGGACGCTGGTCAGTATTACTACCGTGGGTTACGGAGATGTCGTGCCTGTTACGGGCACCGGTAAGGTGCTGGGTGTGTTGATTATTTTTACCGGCGTGGCGCTGGTGTCCATGTTTACTGCCACCATTTCTTCCATATTTGTAGCGCAAAAATTAAAGGAGGAGCGCGGTTTGAAGAAGATCGTAGAAAGCAATCATATTATTTTGTGCGGATGGAATCCCCGTGCCGAGCAAATTCTGGAAGTCATCTTTCGGGTGCCCCAACCGCCGCTGGTGGTGTTCATTAACCAGTTACCGGACGATCGGGTGCAGGATGTTTTATTCAAATTTAAAGGGAAACCGTTGCAATTTATTCGGGGGGATTTTGCCCAGGAGGAAATATTAAATCGTGCCAATTTGCGCAAAGCCCGGGCAGTGATTATTATTCCCGATGCCAGCAGCGGATTAACCGCTTCCACCGACGAGAAAACCATTCTCACTGCCTTTTCGGTCAAAGCGCTCCAGCCCAAAGTAAAGGTGTTTGCTCACATCCTGGATAAAGATAATGAACCGTACCTCAAAAAGGCGCAGGTGGAAAATTACATTGTAAGCGATGCCTATGCCGGTGTGTTGATAGGGGAGATGGTTCTGGAACCGGGAGTTCCGCAGGCGATTCAGAACCTGCTCAGTGCTTCCGGAGGTTCGCGTCTGGTGCAAAAGAAAGTGCCAGCAGAACTGCGGGGAAAAACGTTTGCCGATGCACTTCAGTATTTCCGGAAGCAGGGGCAACTGCCCATTGGCGTGGTGCGCGAGCAGGAACCCCTCTCGTTGAGCAACATCCTCTCCGAGGACTATTCCTATCTGGATGAATTCATTGAACGCAAATTTCGGGAAGCGGGGCGTAGTATGCGCAAAGGAGCGCACGTGGATGTGCAGCTTAATCCACCCGACGATCTGGTGCTGGATAAAAATCTGTCGTTAATAGTGATTGGTTCGTAAAAACAAATGGGGACTGGGAAGTAGCATGGAAAACCGATTGGAATTTCTAAAACACGTTTATCTCTTCCGTAACGTGTCCGACGAATGTTTAAAAGAACTGTTGCAGGCGATGAAAACCCGGCGTTTTAAGAAAGGGGAAGCCATCATTCGCGAAGGTGAAAAAGGGAACACTCTGTTTGTACTTTTTGAGGGAAAAGTAACGGTGACTAAAAAAATGACCCTGTTTGCCGATGATGATACCATGAGTCGGGTGGATAAGGCATTAATTCGTTTGAAAGATACCGATTATGCCTTTTTTGGGGAGATGGCGTTGTGTGGGGAAGCAGAAGAACGTTCGGCAACGGTGATTGCAGATACGGATTGTGTGTTAGGAGAGATTGCCGCGCAGGATATTTACGATATGGTAGAGAAAGATGCCCGGTTTGGTATTTTGTTCTATCGAAACTTAGCGAAAGTGCTGGCCGACCGGTTACGGAAAGCCAACCGGGATATCCTTAAATTGACAACAGCACTGACCTTAGCACTGGAAACATAAGGCAATGAAAACAACCAGGGAAGATGTGCCTGTGGCCCGGATGGCCCCCAACCGCTTATTCGAATATGTGGTAAAAAAATATTATCGACGCATTTTACCGGGAGATGGCGACCGGATTCTCCGCAATATCCGCCAGAAACCGGCTGAATTTCGTGCCAGAATTGCCCGCCATTGCAACTATCCCCAGATTGTAGAATTTTTGAGAGACGATCCCGATCCCGGAGTGGCACGGGTGGCCACTCAAAACGAGTACTGGCAACTGGTGGGGCAGTTTAAACCTCTGCTCACCATGGAGCGGGAGGAGAAAATTAAATTTATCCGCCAGGAAACTTTGCCCAACCTGCTGGTTTTTGCTCTGTGCGAACAGGACATTCCCGTGCTCCAGGAGCTGTTCCGTCACCCCGGTTTCTCCATCCAGATGCTCCATCTGCTGTACACTTATTTGCTCAAGCGCAGCGAGTATGTCGATGTGGAAGCGATTCTGCGGCTGATGCAGCGAACCATTACCCTGCGCAAACGCCGGATTTTTAAAATAACCGCCATGTTCCAGGAAATCCGGGACGATGAACCCCGGAAAAGCATTGTGAAATTACTGCCCTATGTGCTGGATGAGGATGATGTGGTGGTTCGCAGCGCCGTGAACCAGATTAAGCAGTATGAATATCCCCACCTCCGCGCAGTGCTGTTTCAGGAAAATCCCTTTGGTACCGATGAACTGGATCTGGAACGCATCTGGTTGTTGCTGGGGAGGCTTAAAACGTATTACCGTTTAACCAGTAAACCCATGCGGGAAAAAGAACATTCCCCCCTCACACCCAGCTATACCCAGGAGGAATTTTTACAGGATTTAAAAGAGCGGAAGAAAATGCTTCTGGAATACTGTGGCGAGCATTTGAGCCTTCCTTCGGCGGTACTTACGGTGGCACGGGCTTTTCTGGATCCCGATCCGGAAGTTCAGGAAATATTGCAGGGCATTATTGGAATTGATGATTTGCTGGTGCTTATTAGCGATCCCACCTTCTCTCAGGCTGTAAGCTACCAAGTACTGAAAATCCTGAAGAACTATCCCGATGCTCGCATTCGTCGGCAGGTTTCGGAAATTTTTTTGCAGATTAACGAAAGAACTCGGCGGCAGTTGCGGGAAATGGAACTCACCGTAAATGCTTATTTCGATATTATTTTCAATTCACTGGGATATCCGCGGATTCGCCAGATTCGCCAGGCGTTTAAGGTGCTGGAAGCAGCCAAGAAGCTTACCAGCGGTTTCCTGAAGCAAAATGAAGAATCCGATTTGAATTTCGATGAAGTATTCCGCCTGTTCGGGAAAATTTCGGAGTTTTACCAGGGAAAATTGATGGAAATTTACCTGAGCATGGAAGAGAGTTTGATTCTGGAGTTAAAGGATGTTTACGAAATTGTGCAGTTAATTTTAAAAATTCCGGTGGAATACACGCACAACCAGGGATACACTCCTTCTCAGGAAAGCCGCATTTATTTCCGGATGCTGCACCGGGCGCGTACCGTGTGGCGGGTAACCCTGGGGCAGTATCTGGGCCGCTTACGCGAACTGGACGAGATGATCCGCCGGAAGTGGCTGCACTACATCCCGCAACGCACAGCCCGCCAGAAAATGAAAGAAGAAATGCAGCAGGTAATTCGGGAGATGGAGCGAGAATATAAAAATGAGATGAACTGCCATCTGCAGAACTCCTGTCGAACCTGCCACAAGCGTCCCTGTGCCGCCGAGCGTTACCTGCGTCAGGTGGAGTTTTTTATCGGAGAATTTCTGGAAATTGTGCAGGAACAGGAAGAGATGGAAGAAGAATTCGTCAGTAAGGCGATTTAATCGGGTAACTTCCTGCAATTTTTAAAAAGGAAACCTACCGGAAACATCGGAAGCTCCCGAGCAATTATTCCGCTTTAGAAAAAAGTCCCCGGACCGTTCTCTTCAATTCCCCAATTCGGTCTTTTCCTTTTCATTTTGCTTGAACCATCTTCGCTGGCGTTTTTTCCCGGTATCGCATTTTTCCTGAAATCCTTTTGAATTCTTTTACCGGGTCTGGTTAAATTATTCTCCGGTTGTAACAGAAGAGGTGTGAATTGGAAAATTACATCAAATTTCTGGGCACAGCAGGTGCCCGTTTTGTGATGATTCGTCAGTTGCGCAGTTCGGCGGGTGTGTGGTACCATTTGCTGGGGAAACATGTGTTGCTGGATCCCGGTCCCGGTACGCTGGTGCGCTGTGCTGCCAGCCGTCCCCGCCTGGATCCCACCAAACTGGATGCCGTAATCCTCAGCCACAAACATCTGGATCACTCCAACGATGTGAATGTGATGGTGGAGGCAATGACTATGGGCGGAACAAAAAAACGTGGTCAGCTCTTTGCCCCGCACGATGCCCTTGCAGAAGATCCCGTAGTGTTGCAGTATGTTCGGAAATTTCCCCGGAGTGTCGAAATCTTACAGGAAAATCAGCAGTATCGGGTGGGCGATGAACTGACTTTTTCCACCACCATTCGCCATGCCCATCCGGTGGAAACTTACGGCATTAAATTCGTACTGCCCGCGCTTTCCATTGCGCACATGGTGGATACTGCTTTTTTCCCGGAGTTGATTTCTGCCTATCGGAATGTGGATGTGCTCATCCTGCATGTAGTGCGTTTGAAGAGCGAAAATGATGTTGAAAAAGGAATTCAGCATTTGAATTTGGATGATGCCGAAACGATTATCGGAGAAATACGACCCCGGCTGGCGGTACTGACCCATTTCGGAATGACTATGGTTAAAGCGCGCCCCTGGGAACTGGCGGAACAACTGCAGAAGCGAGTGGGCGTCCGGGTGATGGCTGCTTCCGATGGGATGAAGTTAGCTCTGGATAGGTTGTAGTTGTAGCCGGGTAGGGCAAAAGCAACTTTAGGAATTGCCCCGCTTTCCCGGGATCATTAACCACGAATAAATTACCCACGAATAAAAAGAGTTTTTATTTGCCCACGAATCACACGAATGGACACGAATGAAAAAATAACATAATTAAGCTTTGTAACTTATTTGTTTTTTTAGGATTTGTGATTTGTTATAAAGAGAAAGAACATTCCTGTGATTTTTTCACACACACCTGAGGCGAGGGTTCAGAATCTCATCTGGAGGTGATGTGAGGTTTCAGAGTTTCTTCATCGTCCTGCATGGCAGGCCTTATCAGAATGAGAGGCGGGAAGTGTTGTATGTCATGCTGAGGTTCCCGCCTCTGGCGGGAGCCGAAGCATCTCAAATACAGCGGAGAGAAATTCTTCGCTGTGCTCAATAAAAAGAGTTTTTCTTTGCCCATGAATCACACGAATGGACACGAATGAAAAAAACAATATAATTAGGTTGGGTTTGAAAAGAACCTGTTAGATTATTTGAAAATTAGGATTTGAAGTTTGGGATTTGTAATTTCATTCTTCGCTTCTCCCGAGGCGTAATGTTGCGATGCAGCATTCTTTGCCCACAGGAAATGTTACCGGCTCGGGAGAACCGGGCTGCACGGTTTACCCTGTTCATCAGCACCCACTGGAATCATTAACCAGTAGAGTAGAAAAGGGAATGTAAAGGGAATTCCTTTACATTCGCCTTTCCCCTCGTCAAACCGGACGTGCGGATTTCCCGCATCCGGCTTTCCTGCAGAAATTCATCACAAGCATTCA
>JALXCH010000221.1 GCA_026991005.1 Calditrichia bacterium
AATGCGGTAAGGGCTTCTTCGTGGCACAGCATGTTCCTCCTGAATCGCACAAGCTTTTCCGTCAAGGTAATCAAAGAAGCCCAAATTGTCAAGAACATACGTCATCGTATTTGCGAACATGTGTACTTAGCAACCTGAAGCGATACCTGGGACTGATTTCAGAATGGCGGCGGGCTGGCAAATGTCGCATTCTTCGGGATGATCTTGTGGATCAGGAAGAAGCCAGGATCCATGAGGAAAGCCAGGATCCTGATTTTGACGATGCACATATCCTGGCGATTTTGATTGTAGGCCGCATTCGCCTGGTCTGCACGAAGGACGATCGCTCGATCAGGAAATTGAAGAACAAGAACCTCCACCCCCCTAAGTTTCGGGGGCCCAAGTTTTACACTTCCGCCCGGAACGTGAGCCTGCTTTCGAACAGATTTATCGTCGGGGTCTGTAAGAAATGAGCTTGCCCCCACCCGGGCGTGCAGGTACTGGAACTTGAGCATCGAAGCCTAAGCGTAGCTGCATTTGGTAGTTTTGGGGCATGTGTGCGCTTCGTCCATGTTTGAACTTCATCAACCGGGCGAGGCTGCAAAGGTTTTCGAGTGGCCCCCTGAGTTTTTGTCGCCCCTTCTGGGGCGAGACAGCAAAGACACGCTGTATGGGGCTGGGCTTGTTCACTTTCTGAGCAGGTGCCGCGTAGTGTTTGTGCAGAGTTTCTTAAGCCCGCTCGCTGTACCTGAGAGATCAGCTGTACCTGAGAGATCAGGTGTTCTATGGGCATCATCGAGACGTCGTCTTGTTGGGGCGAGCCAACATGCTATATGACAGCAAAGGAATCCGAATGAAGGCACCGAAAGCTATCTTTTTCTTAGCGATTTATTGGCTGCTTGCTTTTGCTCTGATCGGCTGCGAGAACAGCAAGGATTTGCCCCTGGAGGCGGGAATCGGAGGCGAGGCCACGGTGGGCACCCTCCACGAGGTGGTGCTGCCGGCCACCGAGATCAAGCAGGTGCGGACGGAGCTGAACGGCGGTGCCAGCGACTTCATTTTCGTTGGGCAGCGCAGGAACCTGCGTGCCAAAGCCCTGCTGCTTTTCGACGTGTTCCCCGATTCCGCCACGGCCACACAGGCGGAACTTCGCTTTGTGATTGCGCGCCACTACGGGACCGGCACAATGCACATCTTCGCCCGGCCGGTGCAAGAGGCGTGGGACGAGTACGAGGTCCGCTGGTCCAGTTTTCCGGCAGTGGACACGCTGACCGCGCTCGGGGAGGCTGACTGGACGGTGGCGGATTCGCAGCAGGTGTCGATTCCCCTGGACACGGCAGTAGTAAACGGCTGGATGCGCGGTACGGTCGAGAACCACGGCGTGGCCCTGTTACCCGCGGGCTACACGGAGATTCTGTTCCGCCTGTTCTCGGTGGAAACGGTGAACACGGATCTGGCGCCCTACCTCTGGATGCGCTACACCGCAAACGGCAAAGTGGATTCGGCGCGGATTTTCCCCAGCGCCGATTTGTTTGTGGCGACCAGGCCCGAACCCCCGGAAGACGGACCGTACCTGGTCAGCGGGCTGGTGGCGGATCGCGTCCTTTTGAAATTCGACCTGAGCTCGATTCCGTCCGCTGCCACGATCAACAGCACCCAGTTCGAGTGGAGCATCGACACAACGGCCACGTTCTTCGAGGATTCGCCCATTTTGGTGGCGCTCCAGCGTGTACAAAGCTACCCGTGGGATCTCGCCAACCTTGCCTTCGACACGAAGGCGAACGTGGCCCGTTTCTACCTCACCCAGGGCGACGACATTCTCACGATTTCTTCGCTGGATGAGATCAAGCGGGTCACCGACATGATGCAGCGCCTGGTCTACGGAGTGCTTTCCGACAACGGCTTTGTGCTCAAGATGGGCGACGAGGACAC
>JALXCH010000222.1 GCA_026991005.1 Calditrichia bacterium
TCGTCCGTACCATACTGCCAGAGGATTTCACCATTGGTGCCATTCAACGCATACACATGTTCGTTCCCCCCACCGGTAGCAATCACCACATCATTAAAACCATCTCCGTTTAAATCCGAAGCAATAGCCAGGGCATCCTGTACACCATAATCGTTTGTACCACCAATAGAGCCGGCACTGTAATTACTGATGTAAGTGCTAAATGTCCACAAAGTATCGGTACCACCGTTCCCGTTTCCATCCAGACACAGAATCCAGTAATTTTCGGTAGCAGCAATCACTTCTGCCACCCCATCGTTGTTGATATCGTTTATCGCCCGCAGGCCATCCACTTCATATTCCTGATAGCTCCCCGCCTGGGGATGGGCAGGCACCTGATAATCCCAGAAAATATGCCCCATGCTATAATCACCCAGCACTCCCCGCCCCTGGAGCTGAACAAACACAAAGGGGAACTGATTATCGGTGGAAGCTACTGCCAGCGAATCGCGATACAGCAGTGTATCATCCGGCTGGAAATAAAGCACCAGCTCGAAGGTATCCCCTGGTGCCAGTGTAATGGGATAGGCACTGACATTCCCCACCGAGAACTGCGGCTGGGTTAGAATCAAATCCACAATTTCCAGATTCTGGGTTCCCACATTGGCAATGTGTAAAATCCATTTGGCTTTACCTTCCATGGGTACCCACACATCACCAAAATCGTGAAAGGTGTCACTGAGCCAGATGCGCGGTCCGATAAACTGTCCCTGCCCGGTGAGGGGAACGGTCACTACCGGTTCATCGGGATCGTTGCTGTAAATCTGCAAATTTCCCTGAAATAATCCGATGGTATCTGGAGTAAACATCAAATCCACCACCGTCTGGCTACCACCAGGAATGAGCAGTGGGAAACTAACGCTATTCAGAGAAAAGAGATCGGAATCGATACTCATGCTATCAATCCGCAAAGTATCATCTCCGGTATTGAGGATGGTAAATGGGAAATGCGCCGTATCACCCACGGCGGTTAGTCCAAAATCTACCGAAGTAACCGGTAACTCAATATCCGGTGTACCACCCGTAATGGCAATCTGGTAAATTTTACTGTTTGTCGTGTGGTAGCCAATCAACCACAAATATTGCCCATCCCAGGCCATATCCCGGGGACTGTCGTCGGGATTGCGGATGAATTCACCTGTGTAAGCACCGGTAACAGGGTCATATTTGTAAATCTCCTGCCGGGAGCTTCCGTAGCCCGTGTCCTCGGCACACCAGATAAACTGCCCATCGAACGCCACTCCCATTGGCTGCTCGCCAACCGCTACAATGGTATCCACCGGAACCCCTGTGGTATCCATTTTAATCAATATATCCCGCGGTGGGCTGGAGGCATAATACTGGCTAATCCACAGAAACCCATCGGCATAGGCCATACCGCCTACATAATTGGTCACAGGACTGTTAAAACTCTTTAGTACTGCACCCGTATTGGGATCCACCTTAAAAAATTTATCGGTACCGGAAATATCTTCAAATACCCAGAGGTTTTGTCCATCGTAAGCCAGTGCTTTGATGGTGTAAAACTGGTAAGAATAAGGAATGGGAATGCTGCCAACTACCGAGCCATCGGAAGGATCGATCTTCCAGAGAAAATCGCCGTTGCTGTTCGCATAGGAGGTTCCCACCCAGAGGTACGTGCCATCGTAAGCAAGACCATAGGGAAAATCGGGTGCGGGAATCACTTTCACCACCCCTTTCTCCCCGGCAAACAAACCGATGGCTGATAACGTTAACATCAACAGTACCAATCCGATCTTTTTCATAAATCCCCCTGCTTTATGCGAAATTATGACTTTCTGTTCAGAAGTTCCTCTCGCTTTTCAGAGGCTTCGTGAATAAAAATCTTTTTCAAATAATCCAGTACGTAGGAAAAATTGCTTTTTTGTTTATTCCCTGGCTGAACAAAAATGTTATAATAATTATCGGGGACTTCGGCAAGATGCAACCGGTAAGGTATTTTTAATTTCACCAACAAATAAGCAATTCGCAAATCGTAACTATCGTTCAAATCCAGTACCAGATCAAAATGTTTTTGCCCCAATTCGGAAATAAACTGGTGATTGGGCAGATCCAGGCGGTTCAACTTCTGCGGGAGCATCTTGTCAATATCCAGCACCATAAACTTCCACCCCGAAAACTGACGTTTTAAATCATGTACCAGAGATACGGCTGCATCCACATATTCCATCTGGCGTGGTAAAATCACCAGAACCTGTTTTACACTTTTTAAGGGAAGTGGAACCGAAATTGAAATCTTATCCAGTTCTTGCAATTCTTTTTTTGTTTCCCAGGAAACATATTTTTCTGCAAACCAGCTTTTCAATCCCATAGCTACATCCTATCTGGAGTCGTAATTTTTTCGACCTTTCCACAACTTTTTCAAGCGATTCAATAAATCGCTCTCCTTCCCTTCCGTTCCCGGTTGGTAATATATACGATTTTTCAGCTCCGGAGGCAAATAATTTTCCAGAACAAAATGTCCGGGAAAATCGTGGGCGTATTTATATTCCTTGCCATATCCCAGATCAGCCAGCAACGAGGTAGGCGCATTGCGCAAATGCAATGGAACTGGTAGGTCGGGGAAATGATGCACATCTTCCATGGCGCGGTTAATTGCTACAATTGCAGCATTGCTTTTAGGGGCCGCTGCCAGGTATGCAGCTACCTGCGAAAGAATGATTTTAGCTTCGGGCATTCCCACATAGTGTACCGCGGTAAAACAATTGGTCGCCAGTACCAGCGCAAAGGGATCGGCATTGCCCACATCTTCCGAGGCCAGAATCACCATGCGACGAGCAATAAACTCGGGATTCTCCCCCGCTTCCAGCAAGCGCGCCATCCAGTAAATTGCCGCATCGGGATCACTCCCCCGCAGACTTTTGATGAAGGCGGAAATCAGATCGTAATGATACTCCCCGGCCTTATCGTGGTAAATCGCTTTCCCCATAGCTGCTTTCTGGAACAATTCGCCGGTAAGCTCTATTTCTTCCCGCTCCTCCTCAATCAATTCCAGCGCTTTTTCGATGATATTCAATGCCCGACGCGCATCCCCATTAGCCAACCGATACAGCACATCCCAATCCTGAATGGTAATTTTCTTCTTCTGCAAAATCTTATCCACTTTTAAAGCCCGTTCCACAATTCGGCGGATATTTTCCGGGGTCAGCGGTTTCAAACGGTACACCTGAGCCCGGGAGAGCAAGGGAGCAATAACCTCAAAAGACGGGTTTTCGGTAGTAGCACCAATCAGGATAATTGTTCCATTTTCGACGGCATGCAATAGAGCATCCTGCTGGGCTTTGTTAAAACGATGGATTTCGTCGATGAAGAGGATGGTGCGTTTACCGTTGTAGCGGCGCAGACGGGTTGCTTCTTCAATAATGCGGCGGACATCTTTAACACCGGCGGTCACAGCACTGATGGAACGAAACTCCGCATTGACTTCATTGGCAATAATACGCGCCAGAGTGGTTTTCCCCACTCCGGGTGGCCCCCATAAAATCATCGATTTCAGGCGGGAACTGCGAATCTCTTTTTCCAATACCGTCCCTGGCCCGATAACTTCCTCATGACCCACAAAATCGGCTAATCGTACGGGACGGGTGCGTTCGGCCAGCGGTGTGTACCCCGAGCCGCGTTCTTCTGCCTCGGGTAAATGAGAAAACAAATCCATGCTGTACGCCCCGAAGGGAAATTCCCTGTTAATTTCGCTAATTAAATATTTCGATGCGCTTAATGTAAAAATAGCGGTTGTTATCGTCCGTGGTGCTTACTTCAAAAATATTGGTACCCCGTCGTAGAGCTGTGGAAACATCCCATTCCACCAGTTCCAGGCCACCAATATCTTCCAGGAACTTCGGTTTGTAGCGGTAACTCAAAATCGTATTGTTAAATTTTACATTGATATCCACCTTAGTGGTCAGGCTCAGCGGGTAGCCCTCTTTGGAACTTGCTGCCCACATGCGTACCGTAAATGGTTGTTCAAATCCCAGATCGATGTCCCGGGGTAACTGGAACACTACCCGCAGGGCGTCGTTCCCCTTGGGATTGCGGTATGGGAATGCATATCCCAGCTTCCAGAGGTATTCCTTGAGCTTTTTGTTGAATACGATTTCGGGCCCGGCATTTTCGGCGGTAGAAAAAGCACGATTGCGAAAAGTGTACCCCAGATGCACTTCACAATTTTTCGTAACCACGTTTCCGTCCTTATCCACTTCGGCAACAATGTGCACCATCGGGAAATAATTTGCTCGCAGCGTAAACGGTTTACCGGAACGAATTTCAATTTCCCGTTTTGCCGGGGTTTTATAACCGGGTAAATCACCAAACGTTATGGTGTGTTTTCCAATTTTCAGCACCCCTTCGAACTTGCCTTCGCCCTTGAATTCTCCATCCACAAAAATTTGCCCTTTGGGCGGATTGGTGGAGATGCGCACTCGCTCGAATTCCCGTTTTAGCCGGAAATTGGCAACTGCGGTAGGACTCGCCGGGGTTAATTTTACCGTAACTTTATCGGGAGTTACCGAATAGCCTTCTTTGCGCACTTCAACATTATATTCACCAAAAGGCAGTTTTGTGAAAACATAATCGGTTTCTTCCTCGGTGTCTTTCCCGTTCAGGAACACCCGAGCGCCCTTCACGTTGGAATTTACTTCAATGCTTCCAATCCCGGTACGTCGGGAATTATCCCCTGCCATATTTTGCTTGGCAGCCGGCGCCTGATGAAAAATCAACAAAGAGGTGTCGCCAGCAGAAATATTTACAATCTTTTCCGCCGGGATGGTAATGTAACCTTTCTTATTCACGCTTACCCTATGCTGCCCTTCTTCCAGAACCAACACCGGCTGATCTTCCAGCACCCCGTAGTAATTACCATCAATATAAATTTTAGAATTGGGTTGGTCGGTAATCAGGCGCAAATACCCTTCCTGCTCTGCACGGGAGACCTTGAATTTAAAATCCAGGGTAATCAGCGAATCAGGAACAATCTCGATTTCGTGGTATTTAGGGATGGAAACATACCCTTCTTTAATCACCGAGATGCGGTGGAGCCCTACCGGTACATTGATGATGGGACGGTTTACATAGCCAATAAAATCGGTTTCGTCCAGATACACCCGGGCACCGGGCACATCCCCCCGAACCAGCAATTTCCCGGTTTGGGGTCGAGCATTCATGGACACCCATATGTAGCTGGCAATAGCAATGGCACCTAAAATTCCGAACACCCACAGAAGCTTTTTCCAGAGCTCTTCGCTTCCCACATCCAGAGAGATGGGAATATTTTCAATTTCTTCATCAGAAATCTCATAATGCCAGCTCTCCGGGAGCATTTGTTCGGTTTCCGGTCGCAGCTTTCCCAGATAACGTTTTTCCAGGTAAGCCCGAATCCGCAGGCGGAGTTCCCGCTCGGCAGGAGAGAGTTTATTTAAATTGATTTTCCGTCGGGTGCGCATTCTCCTTTGCCAGCGCCGAATCAACGATTCATTGTATAAAAAATATTCGTGCTGCTTCAGCGCCTCCTCTTCGGTCATCCAGCGAATCTCGCCCAGATGATTCATGTAAATATAATACCCCGGCAAGTCCGAGAAAAAACGCTCACACTCTTCAGCTTTAATCTTCTGAATGGTACGATACGAAAGGGGGATGTTCTTTTTCATAAAACCCTCTACCAGGAATAGACCACCGTATAACGTAGTTTCACTTTATCGTTTGCAGGAACGGGAATGTTAAATTCCACCCGGGAAATATCAATTTTTTTATACGGAAAATTGCTCTCCGTAATTTTCCATTGCATCGCCGGCAAACGTTCGTCCACCAGAATATTCACCGCCTCTTTTTCTTTGTTGTTCCGTAATTCAATTTCCACGGTAATTTTCTGAGAGCGATCCGAAATCTTGGTAGTGGAAACAAGCTTGCGCTCCGCCTTCAAATCGAACGCTTTGCCCATGGTGATTTTCACATCTTCGTTGCGCGGGGTGTGCTCAATGCGATCCTCTCCCACAAACTCCAGACTCTCTTTATCCTTCTGGTAGATGCGGAACACGCCAGCCGGGAGGGGTATTCCCAGTCCCTCAGATTTTTTATTGGTGAATGCCAATTTTACAAAAATATTATCATTGTCTTTCCAGGCAGAATACACAAACAATTTACGGCACTTTACCGTTACCTGAGGAAACAACGAAATCTGTTTAATCTGATTATTTTTAAGGGTAGTGGGACGCTGTAATTCGTACATATGATATTCGAAGAACTCACGCTCCTGAAAACCGTGGGGGGCTGCTTTTGCAGCCATGGTCATTCCTTCTTCCATATACCTGGGAGCAATTGGTTGTTCCGCCCGATGAATCTCCCCTGCCACCAATTTGAGATGCGCATCTTTAAACGTAGCACCGGAACGATTCTCCACCGAAACCCAGGAATCCAGACTAATCTCGGTGGCATTTTCGTTCAGCACACCTACATATTCGGCATGCCAGTTCATCCCACCGGTTAAATAGCTCACTTCCAGAGTCTCCTTTCCATCCTTTACCCCGGTCACATCCCAGATTAAAGTGGGGCGGGTAATTAACCCTTCCGGAAGCTCACCGACATTGACCTGCATTTTGTCGTTCCAGGGCAGGATGCGAATTCCATCGTCGGTTTTCA
>JALXCH010000223.1 GCA_026991005.1 Calditrichia bacterium
GTTCAAAGAATCGGTTTGTGAAAATAACACTGTTACACTAATTAACCAGAAAAAACTGACCAGTTTTAAAATCCCTTTCAAGGTTGTCCTCCAGAAATTTTTTCTTACCATAAAGTTGCAAACTCCTTGCCAGGATTCACCCTTCTTCCCCTGCATCCCGAACGTTCGGTAAAATCAGAGATATTTTCTTTTCTCCTTGTGGGCAAACACTGCAAGGTGTTTTCCTGTTGGGAAAATATTTTACAACCTTACAGAAGTCTGTGCATCCAATAAAAGGGAAAACGTTAAAAAGGTTCTGGTGGAAAATGTGTTCTGGACTTTTTCGGGAGACTGGAGGAACTCAGTGAAGAGATTGATCAGAGCATGGGATTGAAAAAAAATTGATTGATATACCTGACAAAATTTTCTATTTTCGTTAAACAGCATAACTGCATTGTTCGGAATGAAAAAAAATAAAAAAGCAGCAGAAAAGAAGAAAGAAATTGTTGTTCGGGGCATACCTGCCTCGGCAGGAATAGCCGTGGGACCCGCTTTTATTTATTCCGAACCCAGTTATGCCCCCGAACTACGCATCATTTCCCGAAAACGCGTCGGCTCGGAAATCAAGCGTTTCCGGGAGGCCATTAAAGCCAGCCAGCGGTATCTGGATAAGATTAAGAACGAATCCCCGGAACAGCTAAGCCCGGATTATCAGGAAATTTTACAAACCCAGATTGATATTTTAAACGACGACATTTTTCTGAAGGAAGTGGAACAGCTCATCCAGGACGAGCTTTACGATGCTCCTTACGCTACTTACAAAGTGTTTCGCAAAAAAATGGGCTTTTTTCAGAATCTGGCCAGTGAATACTTCCGGGACCGCGCTCTGGACATCCAGAATCTAAAACGCCTTATCCTGCGGCATTTACTGGGGAAGAAATTAGATGTGATCCTGAAAGATAAATCTATCATTGTTACCGATAATTTAAGTCCTGCAGATACCATCCGGCTACACAAGCACGCCGTTCTGGGATTCTGCACCAACTTTGGCGGGAAGAATTCTCACACAGCCATCATTGCTCGTTCGCTGGGAGTACCTGCAGTGGTGGGGACGGAAATCATCACTACTCTGGTTTCTCCGGGCGACCAGCTAATTGTAGATGGAAGCCAGGGGCTGGTTATTGTGAATCCCACTCCGGAAACAGAGCAGGAATTTTTGCAAAAACAGAAGAAATTCATCCTTTTCGAAAAATCGTTACTTAAGGAAGCATCCCTCCCGGCAGAAACGCGGGACGGCTTTCGGGTTAAGGTGTATGCCAACATCGAATTTATCGAGGAATTGGAAGCCATTCGCAATTCCGGCGCCGAAGGGATCGGGCTGTACCGCACCGAAGGTTTGTTCATGGGGGGAAACGGCCTTCCGAACGAAGAGGAGCAACTTCGGAATTATCTGGAAATTGCTCGCGCTTTTAAAGACCACAGTGTGGTCATCCGCACCCTGGATGTGGGGGGAGATAAAATTATGCCTGATTTCGTTTCTATCCCCGAGCGGAATCCCTTTCTGGGATGGCGCGCTATTCGCTTCTGCCTGGATCATAAAGAGATCTTTTTCCCTCAACTGAAAGCCATCCTGCGCGCAAACCAGTACGGGAATTTGAAAATCCTTCTTCCCATGGTGAGTTCCATCGAAGAGATTGAACAATTCCAGGAAGTATTCCAGGAGGCACAAGAAGCCCTAAAAGCAGAGAACCAGGAGTTTAACCCGAACATCGAAATCGGAATCATGGTGGAAATCCCTTCGGCGGCTCTTTTAGCCGAACATTTTGCCGAGAAAGTGGATTTCTTCAGTATCGGTACCAATGATCTGATTCAATACACACTGGCAGTGGACCGTGCCAACGAAAAAATCTCGCACCTCTACAATCA
>JALXCH010000224.1 GCA_026991005.1 Calditrichia bacterium
GGCAGGAGGGGGTTACCCGCCAGCAGATTATTGAAGCGGGATTCGGGGAGCATCTCATTCGTACCCTCCTGCGCAAACGTTTGATTCTGGAAGAAGTACGGGAAGTCCGTCGGGACTTCAGCAGTGCGTATCGGGAGCAGGTTCAGCAGGTAGAACTCACTCCGGAACAAAAAACCGTGGTAGAGGAAATCCGCCCCATCCTGCAAAAAGGAGAATTCCGGACTTTTTTACTGCACGGCGTTACGGGCAGCGGGAAAACCCAGATTTACATTGAACTGATTAAAGAAGTGTTGAAGGCGGGTAAACAGGCACTGGTGTTGATTCCGGAGATTGTACTTACTCCCCAGACGCTGGCACGTTTTCAATTTTACTTTGGGGAGCAGGTGGGTGTGATTCACAGCCGGTTAACCACTGCCGAGCGGCGCGAGGTTCTGTACCGCGCCCGCAAAGGGGAGTTGAATCTGATTATCGGGCCGCGTTCGGCGGTGTTTGCCCCATTAACCCGCCTGGGCCTTATTGTGGTGGATGAAGAGCACGAAGACAGCTACAAACAGTCCGATTCCCAACCTCGCTACCACGCCCGTGATGTGGCGATTTACCGGGGACATTTAACCGGAGCAGTGGTCCTGCTGGGTTCTGCCACGCCCTCTTTCGAATCGTTATATAACGTGGAGCAGGGGCGGTATGGGTATTTTCGGCTGGAAAAGCGCATTCAGGCGCGAAAGCTGCCCCGCATTTCGCTGGTGAACCTGAAGGAAGAATGGAAGAAGAGTGGAGCCCAACCCATTGTGTCCGAACACCTGGAACTGAAAATCGAATCCCGGCTTCTGGTGCGCGACCAGGTGATGATTTTACATAATCGGCGTGGTTTTTCCCCGTACATCCTGTGCAAGGATTGTGGATATGTTGCCAAATGTCCCCACTGCGAGGTCACCCTCACCTTTCACCAATCCAATCACAGGTTAATCTGCCATTATTGCGGACACAACGAACCCGCTCCGGATGTGTGTCCCAACTGCCAGGGGCTGGATATCATTTACAAAGGAATCGGAACCCAGAAGCTGGAGCAGGAATTGAAGGAAAAATTTCCCCATGCTCGTTTGTTACGCATGGATATGGACACCACCCGGGGGAAGCAGGGGCATCTGAATTTGCTGGAAAAATTTCGTTCGGGACAGGCCGACATTTTAGTGGGCACGCGCATGATTGCCAAGGGACTGGATTTTGAACGGGTGACTCTGGTGGGGATTACCTCTGCAGATCAGGGACTTCATTTTCCGGACTTTCGCGCCAACGAACGGGTATTTCAGCTTCTTACTCAAGCTGCCGGGCGCTCGGGTCGCGGCGAACAGGCCGGCGAAGTAGTGGTGCAAACCTACGACCCGGGACATTTCATTTTTAAATACTTGCTTACCCATAATTATCTGGAATTTTACCGGAAGGACATGGAAAGCCGCCAGTATCTCAATTATCCACCTTTCTCTCGCATGATCCTTATCCGGCTGGAAGGGAAAAATTTCCGGCAGGTGGAGCAGTACAGTCAGGTGCTTGCTCAATTTCTGTGGAAGATTAACGCTGAGCGTCTCTTCTCTATTCTGGGACCGGCGCCTTCTCCTATCTCCCGATTAAACAATCTCTTTCGGTTCCAAATATTGATTAAACAGGACAAACAGAAGGATCCTTCCTCCCACAAAGTGCGCCATTTACTGAAGCATCATCTTTATAAAAACGAGACCATTCGAAAATGGCCGGTGAAAGTAATAATTGATGTGGATCCGGTGGATATTTTGTAAATTACACAAACGGAGCGTGGAATATCTGCAGGAGCCAATGGACAAGCGAATGAGCGAGTTGGTGGGTGGTCCGCATCCTTTGGGCGAGTGAACGAGTAGCGATTCTGGAGAGGTGTGTTATTCTATGTGATTTTGACTCCCACCACAGTCGGGGCGAAGAATTTCGCATTACCATAACCCCGAACTTCAGGTCAAGGAAAGGAAGGAGCAACCTCTCTAAAAGAGGGTTTGAGCTCAGTTATTTGACTGAAACCGGTTTTGGGGTAGAATTTTATTTTCCAGACAATTTCGCTTGTCAACAGCGCTTCCTCGCTGAACAAAAATGCTGCGTAAGAGTAATTAGCAAAACAGATAAAATTTAATATTTAGGTGAAAAATTGAGACGAATCATTCATTATTTAATGCTGGTAATGCTGATAATGTTGCCCCCATTTTTGGGTGTAAACCATCCCACGGTTTGGGCACAAATGAGCCTCCGAAAAAGCCAATCTACGAATACGACCGATTCCCTGCACACCACCTTGCATCTCCCCAATCCCTTTCTGAAACAGCAGAACAGGTTCATGGCTTTTTCCACCCAACAAATGATTTCGGCCTGGGTGATGATGCATCGCAATCAATTATACGGAGAAGTACGCCCAGCCATACCGTCTCAAAGGGTATTGAATCCAGCCGCTCTCCCACGGATCGACTGGAGTTTAAACCAGCCGGGGCGTAGCATCTTTGGTCTGGATTACCGGGGAAGCTCCCTTTACGTCCCGGAAAATGTACGGGATTACCTGGATTATTCCATGGGGCGGGAACGCTATGTACCAATTGCCTCCCTGCTTCTGGCTTCCTATCTGGCTTACGAGATTTACCAGCGCTACGGATATCTGCTCTGGCAACGCGAAAGAGACCGCTACCGTGGTGTGTATCTGGATGAAACGGAAATCGCCATGATGGAAGTCCTGTGGAAACAACCGGGATTGTTAGCACCGGTGTGGTATGGTGAATTCCATCATCAATATCATCTGAAGAACGTTCCGTTTCTGGAATTTAAGCGGAAGATTCACGATCTGGACGAGAAGATAATGCTCAAAACTCGAAAGATAGAAAATGAAGGAATTCGTTACTTCCCGGCGATTTCCCGGGAAGAGCTAATCCGAAAGCTTAAGGAAGAGATGAAACAAATCGATTTTGCCAATTTTCCGCAGCGGTGGCAGCAAATCCAGGAAATGTTGCACAATCTGGATGAATTGTCTTTTCCGATCCCGGAGAAAAAGAAGCACATTGAACTGCAGGAGGTTCATTGAGGGTTCGTTTACAGCACGATCTGGAACACAGTGTCACTTTTCCGGAAACAGGATGCTATCAACTGGTGTTACATTTTGCTCATCCCGTCCGCATTTCGGTGGGGAAAAAAGGAGATTTTCTGCTCGAAGCGGGGGATTACCTCTACACCGGAAGCCACCAATCTGCTTTGCGCAAACGATTACTCCGCCATTTAGCCCAATCTAAAAAAATGCACTGGCACATCGACTATTTAACCGCACACCGGGAAGCACAATTCCGAAACATTCTGGTGTTCCCCAACTGCCAGCAGGAGTGTTTATTGAATCAGCGGGCGCAACAATTTTTCCCGGGAACCTTTCCCATTCCGGGATTTGGGAACGGAGATTGCCGGTTCGGTTGTCCGGCGCATCTTGTGTATTTGCCATCACCAAATCCTGCCCGGTTAAAACAGTGGGTCAAGGAAAATGGGGTGTGCACCGGATTTTTGCTTTCCCCCAAAACGATGTAATTGAAACCACGAATTTAACAGGTAATCACAAATTTAATGGATGATGCCGTATCTCATGAATTATCATAGATTACAAAATAGTTTGGAAACCAGAAACACGGATGGAAAAAGGGATTGGGAACAAATCGGTTTTTGGAATATTTCCCGGATATTGCGGTGAATCTTTAATTTATTTAAAAAAGGGGAGGAAAAAAGAAAATTTCTTTTAAGATACGGGATGGGATTTCTAAATTTACGTGTATAAGGCACCTTTTGGGAACGCCAAAGAAGCTTAGTTGAATGCAACCGGTTTAAATAGGGTAAAATCATGGATTATCAGAATCTGGCGGAAATGTTTTTTCACAAAAAAGAAAGTCATTCCACCCACACCGCCTACATGTACAAAAAGCAAGGGGTTTGGTACACGGTTAGTTATCGGGAGGCGGTGGAGCAGGCAGAGAAGATTGCGGCTGGCCTCTCCCGGCTGGGAATAGGCGCAAATCATACCGTGGCGCTTATCTCCCGAAACCGCCTGGAATGGGCTCTTATTGATTATGCGGTGATGAATCTGGGAGCGATATTGGTGCCCATTTACCCTACGCTTTTAGGGAAGCATGTACAGTTCATACTGGAGGATTCCGGCGCCCGGGTGTTGTTTGCCGAAGATGCCTCTCAAATGGAAAAGGTGGAAGAAATCCGTTCCCGGCTTACTCGCACCACGCATTTTTTTCTTCTGGAACCAGAGGAAACAAAAAGCGCTTCCTGGAACACCTTTGAACAACTATTGCAAGAGGGGGAAAATGTTCTCAAAACCGATTCTGCTATTGCCCATCGCTACCGGGAGGTTTCTCCGGAAGATACTGCGACTATCATTTACACTTCCGGAACCACCGGATTGCCCAAAGGAGTGGAGCTGACTCATAAAAACTTTCTTTCGAACATCGAAAGTGTGAATTATGTGTTTCGAGCCCGGCCGGATGATGTGGCGCTTTCCTTTTTACCGCTAAGCCACATTCTGGAGCGCATGGCGGGACATTTTTTTGCGACCTATCATGGATTAACCATTGCCTACGCCGAAAGCATTAACCAGCTTCCGGAAAATATGCGGGAAGTGCGTCCCACGTTAATGGTTTCGGTACCCCGTTTGTACGAAAAGATGTATGCTCGCATTATGGAAGTTCGTGAAGAAAGTTCCCCACTGAAGCGAAAAATTTTCGATTGGGCAGTTGGCGTGGGGCAGAAAAGCTTCCGGAAAGAACGGGCAGGGGAAAAGCTTTCCGTCTTTCTCCGTAAAAAGCGGAAATTAGCGGATAAACTGGTTTTCCGGAAGATTCGGGAACAGATGGGGGGACGCATCCGGTATTGTGTAAGCGGGGGAGCTCCGCTGGGAGCAGATATTGGGGAATTTTTCGCCGCGGTAGGAATCCCTATCCTGGAAGGATACGGATTAACGGAAACTTCCCCGGCAATTACCTTTAACCGACCGGGACAGATGAAATTCGGTACCGTGGGGCAACCACTTCCCGGGGTGGAAGTTAAAATAGCAGAAGATGGAGAGATTCTAACCCGGGGAGAACACGTGATGAAAGGGTATTTCCAAAATCCCCAGGCTACCGCGGAAGCGATTGATTCCCGGGGATGGTTCCACACCGGCGACATTGGGTATCTGGACGACGAAGGATATTTGGTCATTACCGACCGAAAAAAGAATCTCATCGTAACCAGTGGCGGGAAAAACGTAGCTCCCCAACCAATTGAAAATAAACTCATCAGTAGCAAATATATCGATCAGGCGGTGGTGATTGGGGACAAACGGAAATTCTGCTCCGCATTGCTGGTACCCAATCGAGAGATTGTAAGCCATTGGGCACGAGAGCAAGGGATTGAGGAAGACAACTATCGCAATTTACTAATGCATCCTGCTGTGCAATCGCTCTTTCGCCGTGTGGTCGATCATTTAATGACCGATTTTGCCGGTTACGAGCAGGTGAAAAAATTTCTGTTGATTCCCGAACCATTCACCATGGAAAACGGTGAATTAACTCCAACTTTAAAAATAAAACGACGCGTTATTGAAGAAAAATTTGCGGCGGAGATAAACGCACTTTATCAGGATGAGGAAATTCCGGTGTCTGAATCACGAGCATAGAGAGTGAAGCGGGTAAAAGGGAGATGGAACATGGGTGAATATCGCTTTGTAGAGCATACGGCCGATATCGCGATTGAAGTTCGGGCAGAGACGTTTGAGGAGCTGTTTCGCACGGCGGCTCTTGCCCTGCGGAAAATTGTGTTCGGTGATTCTCCGGTTCGTTCCCGCGAAGAAAAATCGTTTGAGCTACGGGCAGAAACCCTGGAAGAGCTGCTGGTTGACTTTTTAAATGAACTGAATTACTATTTATTGGTTAGAAAGTGGGTTTATGAGGATTTGAAAATCAGCGAGTTCTCGAATGCGGAACCAAAATATGTGCGGGTGCAGATGCAAGGGGAACCGTGGGATGCGGAGCGGCATGTGATTCAAACGGAAATTAAAGCCGCCACCTTTCATCAACTGGAAATTCGTAAAGCAGGAAGCGAATATCGAACAATGATTGTTTTTGACACATAAAGGGGGAGAGAGTCATGGGAGACGTTCAATTAGTGGTTAATGGCATCGAATTGCATCAGATACACGACTATTTGTGGGAGATTCCCCGGCAGGGAGGGATGCGGGTTCCCGGCAGAATCTACACTTCCCGCCAGATGATTGAGAAGTATTTGAGCGGAGACGAAAGTTTGAAGCAGGTGATTAATGTTGCCCATTTACCGGGGATTCAGAAATACAGCCTGGCCATGCCAGATATTCATTGGGGATACGGTTTCCCCATCGGTGGGGTAGCGGCAACGGATGTGGAAGAAGGGGTGATTTCGCCGGGTGGTGTGGGCTACGACATCAACTGCGGGGTGCGCCTGGCACGCACCGGTTTAACCCTGAAAGATGTCAGTAAGCGGATGGAAAAGATTGTGGAAGATTTGTTCCGCACGGTGCCTACCGGTGTGGGGTCTTCCGGCGCCATTCGTAAATTGTCGGCAAAGGAGGTCAAGAAAATTCTGGAAGAGGGTTC
>JALXCH010000225.1 GCA_026991005.1 Calditrichia bacterium
TTGGAAAAGGAATTCCCCTGTTCTACCTCTTCGGCAATTTGATCCACCAGAAACTGAAAAGAGGGATCGTTATTCTGTTCTTTAATCGCGTTGAGACTCACTAAAATGGGTACCCCGGCTTTCAGTAAGGTGTACAGCTGTTTGGTAAAAAGAATCACCGTTTTGGGATTTACTTTTTTTCGGGAAGATGCTTTTCGTCGTTCCGCCGGGGATTTGGTTTTAATTTCCACCGGGGTTAAACGCAACTTCTGAAGTTGAGCAATAACTTCCGATTCCGAAGGAGCGACTATCTCGTCTTCAATAACGCGTCCCGTATCTGTGACTGCTTTGTACAGAAAATTAGGCATTTCACCAACCTTTTAGTTTAATCCCGGAACAAAATAATTCCAGTACCACTGAAGAATTTTCGGCCCCCAGTACACGAAAGTAAGCGAGCCGAAAGTAAAAAACGGTGCCATCGGCAGATAATCCTGCATGCGTGCCTTCCCCGAGATGGCCAGAAAAAGAAAGGCAAGCATGGCGTACAGGTAGCCAAAGAAGAGTGCCAGCAGCACCATCTTCCAGCCCAGGAAGAATCCCAGCACTGCGGCGAATTTCACGTCGCCCATTCCCATGCTTTCTTTATGAAAAAGCATGCGTCCCAATACCGCAAACGAGAACATCGCCACCCCACCAGCCAGGAAACCGATCAGAGCATCCTGCCAGGGCCGCACCCCATATAGTAGATTAAAAATCACACCAAACCCCATTAAGTAAACCAGCAATTTGTTATAGATTAACTGGGTAGCCAGATCGATAAAGCTGATCACAATGAGGAAATAAATCAGCACCACATAGAAGAAAAAAGCAGGCGTTAAACCAAATTTCCAGTAGGTGGCGACAGTCAATAATCCGGTAAGCACCTCCACAATGAAATACCGCAAAGGAATGGGCTGGTAGCAATAATGGCACCGACCCTTCAGGGCAACGTAACTCACCACCGGAATATTGTAATAAATTGGAATGTGGGATCCGCAATTGGGGCAAAACGACCCGGGACGAATCAGAGAAATATTGCGCGGAATTCGAAAAATGCACACATTCAGGAAACTTCCAATTATGGCACCGAAAACAAATAATATGACATAATCCATTTTTTATCCCCTCAAACGAGTTTTAGACTCAATTTTTTATTTTCGGTTTTTTCGGGAACGGCTTTAAGAAACGGACGCCGGGAGCGATAGAGCAACCGTTTAATCCGCGCTAACAGCACGTTAGGATTGTAAGGTTTACTGAGGTAATCATCCGCTCCCAGATCCAGGCTTTTCACTTCGTTATCCGGCCCGTTCAGGGCGGTTAAAACCAGCACCGGGATACTGGCAGTAGAAAGGTCTGCGCGCAAATGCTTGAGAAACTCATACCCATCCATATTGGGCATCATAATGTCCAGAACAATCAGATCCGGGTGCTCGCGATTTACGACTTCCAGCGCCTTCACTCCATCATCTGCTTCCAGCACCTGCCAATCGGTCTTTTTCTGAATGAGAATTTTCATCATCTTGCGCATACCGCTGGAATCCTCTGCCAGCAAAATTTTGGGCGGACCGTCTTCCTGATAGGCTTCTTCCTCCACCCCATTTCCCCCATTGGGCTGCACAATCTCTTTTAACCCATCTGATTCTTTCTCCATGGCGGGCGCTTTTTTCTGATACTCTTTGCCCGGGGTGGCTTCGCTTCCTGCCTCCGAGCGTGGCGATTCTTCCATGCTACCGGGATTAATCACGCGCAGCACTTCCTTGTAGTCGGTTTCCCCCTGCGCAATATGTCTTAATGCATCTTCATAGAGATTCTGGAATCCTTTCTTGCGCGCCACTTTGCGAATCTGACTCAGCGCCGCACCGGAACCAATGAGGTCTTT
>JALXCH010000226.1 GCA_026991005.1 Calditrichia bacterium
GGTCTGGCTCAGGGGTTTGTTTTTCTGGAAGGAGCAAACTATTTGGTGAAAGATTGCATTGCTCGCTCCAACGCCCGGGACGGATTCGATACCGGGGGAGAAAATGAGGGGACCGAAAACATCCGTTTCGAATCCTGCTATTCGCTGGAGAACGGGGAAGATGGCTTTGGGTTGAATTCCTACGCCTCCCAGGTGCGTTACGTACGCTGTGTAAGCTACCGCAATGCTGGGAATGATTTTAACATCTACGAAGGAGCCTCCCGGGTGGAGGTGTTTAATTGTACCATGGTGGGAAGCGAACATTATTTCTGGATCGACGGATCAGATAATCCCAACCGTCCTGTCTCGGATGTGCAAGTGCGGAATTGCATCGGATATGGGGCGCAAAATCGGGGAATTATTACTGTGGGACCGATCTCCAATGTCACTTTTGATTACAACTGCTGGACGGGGAATTACTCCGGTTACGGCGAATTTTGCCTCTGGAATATGGGAGAAAACGAAATTGCCCTGGGGTATTCCGATATTGGTGTTAATGGCAACTGGTTCCGTCTTCTCTCTCAAGGTGAACATTCCTTTAGTAAAGATCCCGGATTTGTGGATGTCGCCAACGCTAATTTTCGGCTTCGCTCGGATTCTCCCTGTATCGATGCTGGGGTGGATGTGGGATTACCCTATAATGGCAAGGCACCGGATCTGGGCGCATTCGAATATCCCTGATGCTTCCGGAACATTGCTGTCTCGAAACGGAATAAACAAATTTTTTTAAGGTATCATCAACGTTCCTGAAATAAAGACACATTTAAACATCCGTAAAAAAGGATATTCCCAACCAGGGAAGGAACAGAACAAATAAAGGGAAGATATGTGTGGAATTTTTGGAGTGGTAGGTTTTCGTAAAAGTGAGATTACCCACGCGCGGGAGGCCTTGCACAGCCTGGAACATCGCGGGCC
This sequence comes from Calditrichia bacterium, assembly GCA_026991005.1. The sequence goes on from JALXCH010000226.1 coordinate 955, forward strand.
AGACCAGTGGGGGGAATGGTACGACGACCAGGTGTATCTGGGTCACCGTCGTTTGAGCATTATTGATTTGAGTGAGAACGCCCGCCAGCCCATGGTGGATGAACGTAACGGTGTTGTCATCGCAGTAAACGGAGAAATCTACAACTACCGGGAATTGCGCCGGGAGCTGGAGCGGGAGACTCCATTTTTCAGCCAATCGGATTCCGAGGTGGTACTGCATGGTTACAGCGCCTGGGGCATGGAAAAATTGCTGGAGCGGCTGGATGGAATGTACGCGTTTGTGCTGTACGATTCCCGGAACCGGCGATTGTATCTGGTGCGCGACCGCTTTGGGAAAAAACCGCTTTTTTACACGTTTCTCGGTAAGCGCTTGATTTTTGCTTCGGAAATAAAAGCACTTTTTCGCTTTCAACCGGAATTGCGACGGTTTAACTGGGAAGGGGTGAAAAACTGGATTTATTTTCGCGGAAACCTGACACCGGACACTATTTACCATAACGTTCACAAACTGCTGCCGGGACACTATTTACGGATGGAAAATGGAAACTGGTCTTTGCACTCCTATTACGATATCCTGGACGTCATTTCTCCCGGAGCTGAAAATCCCGCTTCTCAGAAGGAATTGCGTCAATATCTGGATGTGGCGGTGCAAAAGCGCCTCATGTCCGATGTGCCGGTGGGGTTACAGCTCAGCGGCGGCGTGGATTCTTCTCTGGTGGCATATTTTGTGAAACAGCATCATCAGGGAGCGATGCACACATTTAGTGTAGGATTTAATGATCCACACCTGCAAGAATTCTCTGAAGAACCTTACGCCCGCTATGTGGCTCAGAAACTGGGTTTTCAGCATCACCAGATTAACATTTCCCAGGCAGATTATCAGGAGAATTTTCAGCACACAGTTTATTTGTTCGACGGAATGCTGGATTATCCTAACGC
>JALXCH010000227.1 GCA_026991005.1 Calditrichia bacterium
AAATCTTTCTTTTTAATTTCATTTCTTTTTTATCCTGTTCATCATGTCCGCAGGATGATGCGCATTAATCCTGCCAAAAAATGATTTTAAAAATTTCTTAAACGGTTTTGTCCCGCACCCGATTCAAGCTTCGAACTTTTCGTTTTACCTCTACTTTTTTCTCGCCAAAGTTTAATAGTAATCCAACTTCCATTCCCGTAGCATTTAAATAATTTACCAGTTGTACCTCGTGTATTTTGGCGATTCGTTGGACCGATTTCAATTCTAGAATTATCTTATCTTCCACAACAATATCCGCTATAAATTCTCCCACTAATTCGCCTTCATAATAGACTAGAATTGGTCTTTGCTCTTCAGCTTTTAAGCCGGCTTTTTTTAACTCAATCATCAAGCATTTTTCGTACACCGATTCCAGAAAACCGGAACCCATCTTATTAAACACTGTGTAAGCACAACCAATAATCTTCTCTGTCAATTCCTGATATTGTAACATTTTCTCTCCCCCCAGACTTTATGTATACTCACTCTTTTTTAACTAATAAAATTTGTTTAATCCGTTCATCCTCTCTGAAAAATTTTTTTCTTAATCCTGTTCATCCTGTTCATCCTGTCAAAAAATCTTAACACAAAATTACCGTTCGATTTCCGGGGGGCAGGTTTGCAGGGAGACCATCAGCGGGGCCACATCGGCGACGCTGACGCCTACCGCCAGTTGTTCCAACAATGCCATGGCATGGGTGTAACTGGCACCCCGCACGTGCACCCGCCGGGGATATTCGCTCCCGTCGGAAACCACGTAGTATCCCATCTCCCCGCGACCGGATTCCGCCCGTACGTAGGTCTCGCCCGCGGGAATCTTCCAGTGCAGAGGATTGGGCAGTTTGTACCGCACCGCTCCGCCGGGCATCTTCTTCAAAATCTGGCGAATCAATTCTATGGACAGCAGGATTTCTTCCTTGCGCAGCAGGGTGCGCTCGTACACATCGGATGCGCTGCCCAGAATCATCTGAAAATCCAGCTGGTCGTACACCAGGTAGGGATTGTTCTTGCGCACATCCAGCGGCACCCCCGCTGCTCGCGCGGTGGTGCCGGTAATCCCGAACGGCTCTACCCATTCCGGAGGAATGTAACCCAATCCCTGGGTCCGCAATTTGAACACCGAATTATGAAACATCACTCGCTCGATATCCAGAATGAGCTTCTCCAGCTTTTTCAGCACCGCTTCTACACGTTGCGGGAAGCCCTCCGGGAAGTCCTGTCGCACACCGCCGGGAATGATGTACATGTGATACACCCGTCCGCCGGTAAGTTCTTCGAACAAATCCAGCACATAATCGCGGTGTGCCACACCCCACTGGCCGATGGTACCCAGTCCGGTGGAACCCGCCTGTCCGCCCAGCCCCATGGTGAGCGACGCTACGCGCATCAGTTCCAGCACAAAAGTGCGAATCCACTGCCCGCGCTCCGGCACCTCAATGCCCGCCAGTTCCTCCACCGCCGTAGCAAACAGGTACTCGTTGTAATCCGGTTCCGGCACGCAGATACGGCACACGATGGGGAAGCACTGAATATACTTGCGCCGCTCCATCAGCTTCTCGAATCCGCGGTGCAGGTAACCCACGTGGGTACGGCACTGGCGCACGATGTCCCCTTCCAGCGTTAGCTCCAGCGCCATGTTACCGGTGACGCCGGGATGCTGCGGTCCCTGCCAGATTTTCACATAGCGTCCGCTGCTCAAATCAAACTGCGGCTCCTGCGCCCAGAACGGCTCCCAGGTGTTCAGGGGACGCTCGGTCTTCGGCATCAGGTGCGGGTGCTTGCGTGCTTGGCCGTTCCCGGAATCCACCCGGCGGTATTCCCCATTATTTTCTATCGTAACGGTTGTCCCGGAC
>JALXCH010000228.1 GCA_026991005.1 Calditrichia bacterium
TAAAAAGATGTAAAGATAAAAATTTCATTATTCAAAAATGTAAGGAATATGGAATCATATAATATATTTTTGATATTACAAGTTAAAATTGCCTATTTTTAAGAAATATTTTTTTCAAAAAATTTAGCTAAAATTAACACAATATATCTGGAAAACTACACCTTTTAATTAGGATTTTACATTATTTTACATTCACTTAATATCCTCAGAATTAGGAACCTCGTATAGTTCGTAACCGTTAGCTAAAACTTGCTCAAATTTAACAAACTTAACAGACTACCATCATGCAAAAGACGATCCTGGTGATCGGAGCAACCGGAATGTTGGGAGAACCCGTCGCTCGACATCTGCAAAAGGATGGTTTTCGGGTTCGGGTAATGGTAAGAGATAGCCAGAAAGCGCGGAAGATATTTGATGAATCATTCGAGGCGGTTGTTGGTGATGTGAAAGATACTCACAGCCTGGAAAAAGCGCTGGACGGCTGTTCGGGGGTTCATATCAACCTTTCCGGGGAAATCGAACAATTGGGTGTGGAAAATGTGGTGTCTGTGGCATCCCGAAAAGGGCTTGAGCGAATCACCTATATTTCCGGAACCTCAGTCGCTGAAGACACCACCTGGTTTCCCCAAACCAGACGGAAGTTTCTGGCAGAAAAAACCATTCGGGAAAGTGGAATTCCCTATAGCATCTTTTGCCCCACCTGGTTCATGGAGTCGCTACCTAAATACGTAAGAGGGGGTCGAGCCTTTGCATTCGGCAAGCAACCAAACCCTTACCACTTTGTAGCTGCTGAAGATTACGCAAGGATGGTCTCGACTGCCTACACACTTGAAGAAGCAGCAAATAGAAGGTTTATTATTCATGGTCCGGAGGGTATTCTTTTTCATGAGGCCTTAAAACGGTATTGTGCGGTATTCCATCCGGAAATCAAAAAAATCTCCACATATCCCTATTGGCTGGCCAATATTATTGCGGCACTAAAAGGGAGTGAAGAAATGAAGTTTGCCAGTGAATTCATGGCATTTTTTGAAAAGGTTGGCGAACAAGGAGATCCAACGGAAGCTAATCGCCTCTTAGGTGCGCCCCGGATTACCTTAAATGAATGGCTGAAACGTAGAAAAGCTAAATCCAATATGCCGAGGGTCGGTTAATATTGAACTAAAGATTTACTTTATTCATTTAAATTTAATAGGTAAATTTATTATCTGAATTTTAGCCTGGCAGTTTTAAAAAGAGGGCGAAATCATGAAATATAGTAAAGAAGAATTAAAAGAATTAATGCTCAAAGAGGTCGAAATCATTCAAGATATCATCAAAAGAATGGCGTTAAATTCATTTATGATTAAGGGATGGACAATTACTCTTGTTGCAGTGGCATTACTTCTAAAAGGTTCAAAATATCAGGTTTTTATAGCTTACATCCCATTGTTAGTCTTCTGGTTTTTAGATGCTTACTTTCTTTGGCAGGAGCGACTTTACAGACGATTATATAATTGGGTGATTCGGCATCGCCTGGAAACGGATGAACACCTACTGGATATGAATGCGTATCGGTTTAAACACGAAGAACAATCTAAATTAAGAATTATGTTCTCGATAACTCTGGGATGGTTTTATGGTTCAATCTTTATTCTGACCTTGATTTATACCATTATCATTTTAACATAAATTTGAGTTTCACGACAGACAGCATCTTTATAAACACATCAACTATTTTAATCATTAAAAAACCATAACGCCAATATTCCGGTTTTGTAGAACATCCGAGATTGTTTAACTTCTTCGCATCAAATTAATGGGAATATTGTCAGAATCCGCATGTGATATATTTTATATAAATAAAAAATTGTAAAAATTTTAACGGGAGGAGTTCACCCAGCAGGGTAAATAC
>JALXCH010000229.1 GCA_026991005.1 Calditrichia bacterium
GCCAATAAATAGAGTTTTCCATCAATGTTTTTGCGGACGTAACAAAATCCGTTTTGTCCGGGACGTAACAGGCAGTAGCGTGGGCAGAGGGTACAGCGTACCATCTTGTCTTTCTCGACCGTATAGAATCGTGCTTCCTTCATGGCAGTTCTCCTCCCTGTTTGCTAATACAAATTAGAAAAACCGGAGGAAATTTTCAATCCTGAAATTGGAAATTCTGTGAGAAAGGGATTGACGGGATTTTTTTACCACCACAGATTTCCTGCACCGGAAGGGACAGGGTGAATGGAGAATATACTTGCCTTTAGCGAAGGTTCGGAATGACAGTGCTACCATCCCTCCGGCCTGTTATTTTGAACGAAGCGAAGAATTTCATAGCAGAGTGTTAACGCAACTAATATTCACAGAAGTTGCGGATAATCTTTTACAACCCGCAGCGCTCGCAATGGTATTTAAAATCCCAAAACACAAATCTGGAAACCACGAATTTTACGAATATGCACGAATAAAATATATTTTTCATTAAAAACATAAATGCTTTGCACCCTTACCCTATTCATTCTATAAACTCTTTAAGCCTTATGCACCCTATATCCCCCATACACCTTATATCCCCATTCCTTTATGTCCCTATGCCCTATGCTCTATGCTCTATGCCCATATAACTTTCTATTGTTTCATCCAAAAAAAAATCCCGGGTGGAATTTTGGAATTTGAAACGTATCTTTAAATTCTGGGGACAGTTGGGAGTAAAGTAGAAATCGAGGGTTGAGAGACTCAAATTCGACGAATCTAATTTTTAAATAGTTTTATGGTTTAGAAACGATCATTTATGCATAATTAAACCAAATATGAAGAGGTCTTTTATGAAAAAGGGATTTGGTGCATTTTTCTTTATCGTGGTTTTTTTATTTCAAATGGCAGAAGCCAGTTGGCGTCCCCAGGAAAAACTGGTGGAAGTGGAACTGCAGTCCCCCCAACAGTTTCAGATGCTTCTCCAGAAAAAATTCGAAATTGACCGGATACAGGGAACAGCGGTACGCATTTACGTCATCCCGGAAGAACTGGAGACATTACGTGAACTGGGATTTAAACCCCGGATTCTAATTGATGATCTGGAAATCTATTCCAATACTTTGTTGAGCAAAGGTACCCTTGCCAATTATCATGATTACTATTCCACCCTGGCGCTGGTGGATAGTTTACTGGGGCAATTCCCAGATTTGATTCAGAAAGTGACTTATGGACAGAGTTTGCAGGGTAGGGAGTTATACGCGGTGAAAATAAGTGACAATGTTCAGGTAGATGAACCGGAACCGGAAATCAGTTTCGATGGCTGCCACCATGGTGATGAGGTTATGAGTTCGGAAGTTATTATTTTGCTGATGCGGGAATTGTGTACTCAATATGGAACGAATGCTCAGATTACTCAATTGGTTAACACGCGCGAAATCTGGATTTACCCCTTTATCAATCCCGATGGGCGGCAAGCGTTAACCCGGTACAATGCTGCGGGAGTGGATGTCAATCGCGATTGGGGGTACATGTGGGATGGATGGGGAGGAAGCACGGCACCGTTCTCCCAGCCCGAAAGTCAGGCCGGGCGAGCGTGGATAAACGCCCATCAGTTTGTTATTAGCCAGAGCAACCATGGGGGAACCGAAGCCATCTCCTATCCCTGGAGTTACCGTCCCGATCAGGCACCGGATCACGATCCCATCGATTTTCTGGCAGCCGGGTATGCCAGCCATTCCGGTTATTCCAATTTATCGTACTATCAGGGATACAGTGGAATGTATTCCATTAACGGTAGCGCTAAAGATGCTTTTTACGGCTTGATGGGCTCGGTGGGCTGGACGATGGAAGTGTCCAACTACAAGCAACCTCCGGCTTCTCAGATCGGACAATATTACTCCTGGAATAAACCCGCCATGCTCTATTTAATTGACATGGCGGGAAAAGGCATCAAAGGAATGGTCACCGATGCCAGCACCGGTTTACCGGTTGCCAACGCCATTGTCTGGGTGCAGGATGCTTCCCGACACTATTGGCCGGTGTATGCCGATCCCCAGGTGGGCGATTTCCATAAATTTCTGCTTCCCGGAACTTACACCGTCAAAATAACGGCCAACGGATATCAACCGGTGACAATCACCAATGTGGTGGTGTCCGATACGGGGGCAACTCCGGTGAATGTTCAGCTGCAATCCCAGCTTGGCACTTATGCTTATCGGGTGGTTTACTGCCGCATTCCCAACAACAATTTTAATGATGAAGGGGCAACCTGGGCGGCACTGGGGGAACCGGATGGAGTGAATTATTCCCTGGGAGTGGATGGTTACATTGTGCTGGATATGGGCGAAACCATTCAGGATTATTCCGGAAATGACTTCCGGGTGATTGAAGGCGACAATAGTGCCGAAGGGTACACAGTGAAAGTGAGTACCGGCTGGAACGGTCCCTGGACAACCATTGGGAATGGGAATGGCACCCAGGATTTCGATTTGAGCGTGAGTGGGGTGAGCGAATTCCGATACATTCGCATCGAAGACGATGGTGATGGATTTGCCAATGCTTCCGACGCCGGTTTTGATCTGGATGCAGTGGAAGGCCGTCTCATTCCTCCCACGGGACCCTTTGTTACCATTAACGGGTACACCATCAACGATAGCACCGGAAATCATAATGGCATTCTGGAAGCGGGCGAAACCGTGCAATTAAGCATTGCCCTGGAAAATCTGGGTGTGGATGTTGCTCAGAATTGCGCCGCTACCATAGCCTCTAACAGTGCTTATCTCACCGTGCTAAGCGATAGCGCTTTTGTGGGGAATATTGCCAGCGGAGGCAGCGCCCATGCAGGACCGTTTGTAATTTCGGTGGATTCCAGCACCGCCCATGGCAGCTATCTGAACTTGCAGGTGCAGGTTTCTGCCGCAGGTGGCTACCTCTGGAATCAGGTGCTGAAGCTGTATGTACGCCAGGGAGCACGCATTCTTACCGATTACCAGCACATCGATTTCCCGGTGACGTTTGTGAACTTTACCACCGAAATTCCCCTTCAAATTAGCAACGTGGGAACGGACACCCTCCACGTGTGGCAACTGGCCACGATGCTTGCTCAGTTCGGCACGGATACGGCCCATCTCAATGTGGCACCCGGAGAATATGCTACCGTGCAGGTGCAGTTTACACCGGACGATACCCTATTTTACCAGGATACCCTGCAACTGTTCACCAGCGATCCCGTACATCCCGTGGTGAGTATTCCCCTTACCGGACGAGGTGCGCTGGCGCCCGACATAGCTTTTTCGCCCGATAGTTTTGCTGTTCAGCTTCTTCCCAAAGATTCTCTCGTCGTGCCCCTTACCATCATGAATCAGGGAGCGGGGGAGCTCACGTTTACTGCACAGATAGGAAGCTATCCCGGGCAAAAGGAACATAAAGGAGGCGGCGGTAACGATAGCTTTGGGCATGTGTGGATCGATAGCGATGAGCCCGGAGGTCCCCAATTCGATTGGGTGGAGCTAAGTACCGGTACTGGTACACAGATTCCACTTAGCGGATTGAACAGCATCAGTAATTCCCTGCCACTGGGATTTTCCATGCCTTTTTATGCCGATACTTTCTCTACCGTGCGGGTGTGCAATAACGGATGGATTAGTTTTACTGCCTTTACGGTAAGCTACAACAATACTCCGCTGCCCAATATTCTGGCACCGCGCGCCATGATTGCTCCTTTGTGGGATAACCTGTACCTGCAAAGCGACAGTCGGGTTTTTTACTGGCAGGATGGAAATCGTTTTATTGTGGAGTGGGAAAATGTGTACACCGCCACCGGGCATGGCCCTTACACGTTTGAAGTGATTTTGTATGACAATGGCAATATTCTGATGCAATATCTTCAGTTAAACAACCTGGAAGATGCCTACACTGTGGGAATGCAAAACAGTACGGCGGATGATGGATTTTATATCGCTTACAACGAGCCGTATTTGCACGATAACCTGGCCATTCTGATTCAACGGCGAAGTTGGATAAGCGTGTTTCCCATGGGAGGAGTGCTGCAACCGGGAGAACAGATGAATTTGAATGTGACGTTTAAAACCGAAAATTTCCCTCTGGGAAACTTCTGGGCCAGTGTGGAAATTCACAGTAACGATCCCGATGAGTCTTTGTTGAAAATACCGGTGCACATGGTGGTGGATTCCGTCTCAACAATTGCGGATGGCGGGGAAGTGCCGCATCGTTTTGTGCTGGAGCAAAATTACCCCAATCCTTTTAATCCCACCACCCTCATTCGCTTTCAACTGCCCGAAGCCAGCGAGGTCAGCCTGGTGATTTACAACATCCGGGGGCAGGCAGTGCGACATTTAGTTTCCGGAAGGAAACCCGCAGGATTCCACCAGGTGGTGTGGGATGGAACCAACGACCGGGGGATTCCGGTTGCCAGCGGCGTGTACCTCTACCGTCTGAAAGCAGGGGAACACCGGTTCTCCCGCAAAATGATGCTGCTGAGATAACCAGGAATTTTGCAACTACAAGAGATGCTGAAGATATAAAAACCACAGAAGACACTGAAGACACTGAAGACACTGAAAAGTGTTAAAATATTGATAAAAATAGGGGCATAGGGGCATAGGGGCATAGGGCATAAAGTATAGGGGCATAGGGCATAGAGCATAGAGCATAGAGCATAGAGCATAGGGACATAAAGGAATGGGGATATAAGGTGTATAGGGGATATAGGGGATATAAGGTGAATAGGGTAGGGGTGCAAAGGGCTTTTGTTTTTAGTGAAAAATAAAAAATGTATTTGATTCGTGCCTATTCGTGAAATTCGTGGTTAGTATTCAAAATTTGTATTTGGAGATATGTTTTTCGGGATTTGATGTTTTGAAGGGAACTTTTTGGTTTGTTATTTTCAAAAAATCTAATTTTTTAATAAATGACGTATCTCCCCTACCCAATGTTCTTTCCGGATTTCCCTGCGGAAAGAGTTGTTTTCCTGTTCAATTCTCCGTAATTTTAAATTTGTGCATGGAAAAGGACAGGAAATAGCTCTTTGAAAAAAACAAAAACAACTCCCAAAAAGGCGGGGGTTACCCCGCTGATGCAGCAATATCTGGAAATTAAAGCCCAGTACCGGGATATGATATTGCTGTATCGCATGGGAGATTTTTACGAAACGTTCTACGACGATGCCAAAATTGTTTCCCGGGTGCTGGGAATTGCTCTCACCAAACGTTCCCATGGCAAGAGTGCCCCGGTACCGCTGGCAGGTTTCCCGTACCACGCACTGGATGCCTACCTCCCCAAACTGATTCAGGCCGGGCACAAGGTAGCCATCTGCGAACAGGTGGAAGATCCCAAACTGGCAAAAACGGTGGTAAAACGAGAAGTTATTGAGGTTGTCACCCCGGGAACGGCTCTTTCCGATAAAATCCTGGAAAATAAAGCCAACAATTTTCTGGCTGCGGTGATGGTAGAGAAGGATCGCTGCGGAATAAGCTACTGCGATATTTCCACCGGGGAATTTTATTTGAGCGAAGTGGCACTAAACCGCATGGTGGATTACTTTCAACAAATTTCACCGAAGGAAATTCTAATTCCCTCCACCCGGGCGGAAGAAATGCAGGCGCTGTTTCACAACCGGCTGGAGAGTGTCTTCACCCGGTTAGACGATTGGGTATTTCAGCACGCCTACGGTTACGAAATTCTCAAACAGCATTTCAACACGCCCAATTTAAAAGGATTTGGGGTAGAAGATAGCGAACTGGGAGTACGGGCCGCCGGAGCCATCATGCACTATCTCAAAGAAAATTACCAGACTAACTTAAGCCATATCTCCCGGGTCGCTTACCTCTCTCTGGACGATTACATGGTGCTGGATAACACCACCCGCCGCAATCTGGAAATTACCAGTTCCCTGTGGGGCGGCAGCAAAGAAGGCACCCTGATTGCCATTCTGGACGACACCCGCACCCCCATGGGCGGGCGGCTGTTGAAACGCTGGATTACCCACCCCCTCATTCGCTTACCGGCCATTCACGAACGGCTGGAGAAGGTAGATGCCTTTTTCCAGCAAGAAGCATTGCGGGAGAAGGTGCGGGAACTGCTCGCCCAATTTGCCGATCTGGAACGCCTGCTCAGCCGCATCGTGACCGGACGAGCCAATCCCCGCGACCTTGTGGCACTGAAAAATTCCCTCAAACTCATTGAGCCCATTGCGGAACTGCTCCAGTCCCAGAACCATCCCGCTCTTTCCGAATATCCCCGGGCTCTGCAATCCATGTCCCGGGTGGTGGAATTAATCGAGCGTGCCATTGTGGATGCGCCTCCGCTCAATTTAAAAGATGGGGGCATTATTCGAGAAGGCTACAACAGCGAACTGGACGAATTGCGCCGCATCAGTCGCGATGGCAAAAGCTGGCTGGCTCAGGTACTGGAAAACGAACGTAAAAAATCCAATATTCCTTCCCTCAAGCTGGGCTACAACAAGGTGTTCGGGTACTATTTCGAAGTCACCAATGCCCATAAGGACAAAGTACCGGAATATTTCATTCGCAAGCAAACCCTGGTGAATGCCGAGCGATACATCACTCCCGAGCTAA
>JALXCH010000230.1 GCA_026991005.1 Calditrichia bacterium
TTTACGGAATAGTGCTGGCGGATGGTCTGGTAAATTTTTTCGGTAAAGGCAAACACTTCCTGTTTGTTGGATTCTTTCCAGATGGGGATGATGACCACCTGGGTGCTGGCCAGCCGCGGGGGAATAATGATGCCGTTATCGTCTCCGTGCACCATAATCAGGGCACCAATCAGGCGGGTGCTCACGCCCCAGCTGGTGGCGTACACGTACTTCAGCTCTCCATCGCGATCCTGAAATTTCACGTCGAAAGCCCGGGCGAAATTTTGCCCCAGGTTGTGGGAAGTGCCTGCCTGCAGGGCTTTCCCGTCCTGCATCATGGCTTCGATGCTGTAAGTGTGCACCGCCCCGGCAAATTTCTCCGATTCGGTTTTACGCCCGGTAATTACCGGCATGGCCATGTATTCCTCCGCAAATTTGCGGTACAAATCCAGAATGAGCAACGCTTCTTTTTCGGCCTCTTCATAAGTGGCATGGGCGGTGTGTCCCTCCTGCCACAGGAACTCGGTAGTGCGCAGAAACAGTCGGGTACGCATCTCCCAGCGCACCACATTCGCCCACTGGTTAATTAAAATAGGAAGATCGCGGTAGGACATAATCCATTTCTTGTACATGCTCCAGATAATCGTCTCGGAAGTGGGACGCACATACAGCGGTTCTTCCAGTTTCTCTCCACCGCCATGGGTTACCACCGCGCATTCCGGCGCAAACCCTTCCACATGCTCCGCTTCCTTTTTCATGAAACTTTCCGGAATAAACATGGGGAAATAGGCATTAACGTGGCCTGTGGCTTTGAACATTCCGTCCAGGATGCGCTGAATTTGTTCCCAGATGGCATAACCATTGGGACGGATTACCATGCAGCCTTTAACTGGAGAATAATCGGCCAGTTTGCCCTGAATAATCACATCGGTGTACCAGCGACTGTAATCTTCGCTGCGCGGGGTAATACGTTCTGCCATGACGCTTGCTCCTTTGTTGCCTGTTCCAAAACCATTTTTCCACCAGTGTGGTGAACGGGAAATTTAGTGCGGGAATTTAAGGGATAACGGAAAGAAAATCAATGCATAAAGGAAGTGAGCGGGACGCCGGAAGGCCTAAAACTTCCCTGGAATGTAGGTAGTTCTTCCGGTGCGAAAGGTACCGGGCAATTACCCCTCCTCCCGGGAGCCCGGAAGCATAACCTCCAGGCTCCGGTGTTCCATGCTCCAAATTACTTCTGGTTCCCGGACTCCAGATTCACGATAATTTCGATGCGACGATTCAGTTTACGCCCTTCCGGAGTTTCGTTGCTGGCAATGGGATGGGTCTCTCCGTAACCAATGCTTTCCAGTTGATCCGGCGGGAGTCCCATGTTGGCTTCCAGATAGGCGCGCACCGCTGCTGCCCGATTTTCCGAGAGGGTCAGATTGTAGGAATCGTTCCCCTGGGAATCGGTGTGACCTGCCACAATGATCTTTTTACCGGGGAACTCCCGCAAAGCGCGCATCACCTTGGTGAGCAGCATGAAATGTTCCGGTTGAATCACCGCGGTACCGGACTGAAAGGTGAGTCCATAGAGGCGAATGATTAACTGATTTCCGGAAAGCAGTACCTGCGCTTCGTCCGGGGTAAACATCTTTTCTATTTTCTGAAGCTTCGCTTCCCATTCCTTTTTCTTTTGCAGCTCGGTGACCACGGTTTTCTCGTATTTTTGAATCGCCTGTTTCAGCGAATCATTTTCCTCCTGCAGTGCCCGTAACTCTTTCTTCAGGGAAGCATTTTCCGTCTTCAAATTCTGAACGGCCAGAATAATATCTTTTTCCGTTGCCGATAAACCGTTGTCGTAATGTCCCTGAAATCCCAGTTCTTTACTGATGTGATCCAGTCGGTCTTCAAAATCGCGAATCAACAATTCCCAGTTTTTATCATCCTTTTGCAATTTTTCGATGATTTGCGCCAGGTACATGGCGTGCCGTACCTGATACTCGGCCCGGGAAGCCACCTCCCGGGCATCGCTTTTGGCGTAGCGGTCGCTGTTGAGCATATCCAGAGCCTGCTCGTACAGGCTCTGGGCTTCGTGCAGGGTAAGCGGCGCATATTTTGCTACATCCTTTTCTTTGGCTAATTTGAGCAGGTCACGCACATTCCCCACAATGCTCTCTTTGATGGCAACCAGCTCGGCCTGGCGATAGGATTTCTCCGCCCGGGCTCCCAGATTCCGGGCGCCGTTCAAATCCCCCTTTTCCAGCTTTTTGCTGGCTTCCAGAAACAGTTTCTCGCTCTCCTGGAATTCTTTCAGAGCGTACTCCGGCGCCTGGGCCACCAGGGCATCCTCCCGCGCTTTGAGCACCTGCTTGAAAAGAATTTTCCCCTGCGCCCCGATGTCGTTCACCAGCCGGATGTAACGGGCTGCCTTATCCAGTTTCTTCAAAATACCCTTGATGTCCTTCCCCTTAGCCAGATCGCGCCGGGCAGCTTCCAGCTCCTCCTGTGCTTTGCGGAAATTGGTTGGGGAAATAATGTCCAGCTTCTCCTGTCGCAGGTGGCTCAACTCATTTTCGATGGCCATAATGCGGCTCTCAATATCCGCCTGAGCCTGTGCCCGGGGAATCATCCCCCACCAGTTTAGTAGAACAATCAGCACGATAATCATTTTTCCCTTCACAGGCACCTCCGGTCTCTATTGTTAAACACTTTTTACACGTTGGGATAAAAAATTTAAATCCAATAAAAAGAAAGCTATGTTACAATTGCGCAGTATTCCTGGGACATCTTAAGCACTAACGAAAAATTTATGCGACGAGATTTTTCATCCTGCTTGCACAAGATGTTGAGATTTTTTGCCCTGCCTCCGCAGGAGATTTTTATACTGCTGCCCAGGGGATGCCGAGTCTTGCTGAGAAGGAGATTCTTCGCCCTGTTTCGCATGAAATGGAGATTCTTCGCTTCGCTCAGAATGACAGGGAAATGGAATTGTCGCATAAAGATATCCAGCCATTTTCTCACTTAAACGGACTGTTTTGAATTCATCGAAGCAAATTTACGTAACGGGTGTACTCATTCATAGAACGATTAAAAAATTACGAAACCATCTCTTTAAATCATATATCGTGAATCACATCGCCCCCGGTTCACCCCGGTTATTGTCTGGTAAAGGTTCGAACTCCAAAACCTTCCGGGATTCCCGCTTGCATCTTGCAGAGTCTTACACAATTTTTTCTGCCACAAGCTGTTTCCCCAGTTCCCGGGCTAAATCTTTTAGAGCATCCCAGCCAATGGGCTCCTGGGGCAGTAAAGGAAGTACGATTTGTGGGTAGCGACGAACATGCTCCTCGTTCAACTCAATTCCGTAATTTATAAGGGGCTCCCACCAGGAGTATTTCCCAGTAGCCTTGTTTAGTACAATACCTTTCAAATGCAAATGCAATTTTTCAAAGAACTCCATCTGCGAAAGGGTTTCTTTTGCAGAAACGATGCCAGGATTACACACCACCAGAAAACGCGTGTCCTCCTGCAGGAGCACGTTACGGATGGATTCGAATTTCTCCAGCAAACCTTCCAGTTCTTTAAGGATGGGATCATCTTTGCGCTGAAGCACCACGGCCTGGAGTTGTGCAATTTTTTCCCGTTGCTGGCGCAGGAACTGAATCCAGCTTTTCAGAGCAAAGAGTAAAGAGAATGTCTTGAAGAAGCTGCCCGAAGGTGCCATGTCGAACACGAAGTAGGTGTAATCGGGACGCAGGATTTCGTCCACGATGTACTCCACCAGTACTTCCTCCCGGGTGGCAGGATTGGCTAAAACGGAATTCAAGTAATTGTCCAGATCGAAGTTCACGGAAAGGTTTAAACGGGCAATACGGGATTTCAGTTTTTCTTTGAAGCGCTCCGCATAGCGCAGGGAATCAATCTCTTTGATGTACAGATTCTCGCGAATGGGTGCTTCCTGTTCTCCAATCGGCTGCTGAAAGATGGTACTCAAACTCTGGGTGGGATCCAGCGAAATGAGGAGGGTTTTTCCCCGTTGAGAGAGAAACACCGCCAGTGCCGAAGAAACGGTGGATTTCCCCACTCCTCCTTTTCCTGTCACAAAATAGCACATTCCTGTCCCTGCAATTCAATTCAACATTTTTAAAAAAACCGGTAAAGCGCAGAGCCGGCCTGGATTAACACGGTGCACAGCCCCTCAGAATTCCCGCGCCAATTTTTCCATCTCTTTCCAGAAGGTGTCCTCCTCGCGACTCATACGCTTTTGCCACTCTTCGAAAAGCGGCAAAAAGTATGGCAGGAGTCGTAACTGCAAATAGCCGGAAACCGGAAGTCCCAGTAAATCGCCAAAGAGGATGAGGAAGAAACTATCCTCCTGGATAGCCAATTCTTTGCGGGATAATCCGTAGAGCTGGTGGGAGAAACTTCCCTCCAGAAACTGCCGCAGGACTTCGAAAAACCGCACCAGTCCCGAAGTGGTGGTGGATTGGGTTTCTTCCGGCGGCTTTTCCGGATTTTTGGGTAGTGAATCACTCATTTGAATACGGTTTAAGTATTCAATTTAATTCAACTTGCCTTAAATTAACGAACAAACGCCCCGTACATCAACCGCTTTTATTTTCAGGATTTTTCCGGAGAATATGTTCTCGTTCACGTCTTTTATACTCTTCATGTATATTCTGCTTATTCTGTGGACTCTATAGTTTTTCTCAAAAATCAGTATCTGACTGTAATTCCTTTCCCATGACTAAAGACCATGAGCTAAAACCCAATTTTACATTTTACATTTTTCATTTTTCATTAAAAAAAAGCCCTGAGCTCTACATGCGTGTATTGGAGCGCCTTCCACTCCTCTTTTAATTAACTATCTAACCTATCCACATTATTTACCTTCCTGCTTTATGCCCTAACCCAAAGTTATTCCGTTTAAAGTCAACCTAAAGGGATCCGTTCGGATGCTCTATGCTCTATGCCCTATGCCCTATGCCCTATCCCGAAAGAATCCCTCCGGATGCCCTAATCCTTTTTCTGTGCTCTCTGTGGCATCTGTGGTTTTCCCTACTTCAGTGGTTGCAAAAAACCCATTCCCCTTGCCTGAACGATTTTTTGTACCTTAATTTTCACAGGATTTCATTCAAAAAAATTGGAGGAAAAACCCATGTCCACTATTACTCATAAAATGGCTGATTTTGCAGTGAATCTAAAATACGAAGATTTACCGGATGAAGTAGTGCATCAGGCAAAGCGGTTTTTACTGGATTCCATTGGCTGTGCCTTCGGAGGTTGGGATACCGAGGATGTACAGATTCAGCACCGCTTGCACCAACAGATGGGCGGAGCACCGGAAGCCACGGTATTGGTAAGCGGGGTTCAGATGCCGATGAGCCACGCTACTCTGCTAAACAGTTTACTCATCCGGGCACTGGATTACAACGATATTTACTGGGAAGAGGATCCTTCCCATCCCAGCGACCTCATTCCCGCCGCTCTTACCCCTGGAGAGGCGCTGGGTAAAAGCGGTAAGGAAGTGATTACCGCCATCGTGCTGGCTTACGAATTCGAACAACGGATGTGCGAATTTGCCCATCCCGGTATCCGTGAGAGAAAATGGCATCATGCCACTCTCACCGGTTTTGTGAGTCCCATTGTAGCCGGTAAAATCCTGGGTTTGAATACCGAACAGATGGTGAACGCCATTGGCATTTCCGGCAGCCACACCTGCACCCTGGGTGCGGTAACCGCGGGGAAGCTCACCAACATGAAAAACACGGTAGATCCCCTGGCGGTGCAATCGGGAGTGATGGCAGCTTTGCTGGCACGGGAAGGCTACACCGGTCCCGAGCATGTAATCGATGGCAAAGAGGGACTGGTGGAAGCATTAGGACCGGAGTTCGAACTGGAGGTGTTAACCCGCGACCTGGGGAAGGACTGGCGAATATTACGCTGCAGTATGAAAGCTTATGCAGCCGAGGCGCTGACCCATTCTCCCATCACAGCTGTGCAAAAAATTGTTACCGAACATCACCTTAAACCGCAGGACATTCAGGAAGTGCTGGTGAAAACCATCGCCCGTGCTGCCGATATTCTCTCCGACCCCTCAAAGTACCATCCCACAACCAAAGAAACCGCTGACCATAGTTTGCCCTATTGCCTGGCTGCGGTAATTGTGGATGGCATGGTGACCCCGGCACAATTCAAAGAAGAAAAATTGCGAGATCCGCAAATCCGGGAGCTACTGCCCAGAATTAAAGTCGTTGCCGAACCGGAATTCGAAAAGCTGTTCCCCCGATTAAAAGCCACGGAAGTCACCATCACCACCACAGATGGACGCCAGTTCACCCTCCGGGTGGATTATCCCAGAGGAGATTATCGAGATCCCATGAGCGAGGAAGAACTTCTCGCTAAATTCGACAGTATGGTGCTGGAAAAAGTGGGTAAAGAAAAACGAGATCGAATGGTGGAGTTGATTCTCAATCTGGAAAAAATAGACGATGTGCGGGATTTTATGAACTGGATGAAACAATAGTGAGGGAATATTTGATCCTGTTGAAGAAATTCCCCGGCGCCTGAAGTGCCGGGGAATTTTTTTAAATTAAACTTGACCGCAAAGGTTAAATTTTCTAATTTCAGACAAA
>JALXCH010000231.1 GCA_026991005.1 Calditrichia bacterium
TTATAATTTATCGATAGAATTATTCCTTTTTATTTTAGTATTAAAGGATGTTGGAATAACTTTACCCGATTTAAATTATATAAAACCATTTTTATTATTCAGCTTACCTCTTATCCCAAATGTAAGTTTACAGTGGGTAATAAATTTTTCTGACAGATATTTAATTGCCCATTTTCTTGATCTGGAAAATGTTGGTATTTATTCAGGTTCATACACAATAGGTCATGTAATAACTTTTTTTGTTTCTCCTTTGGCATTTGTGTTGTATCCTACTATTTCAAAATTATGGGAAGAAAAAAACATTAAAGAGCTTAAGTTCTGCGTTATTAAAACTCTAAAAATTTTTTTATTTCTTGCCATTCCCTCAATATTTGGAATTTATTATTTTTCTCCCTTAATCATACACAAACTTGCTACTACTAAATTTTTAGAACATCAATATTTAATTGTATTAATTGCTGGAGGGTATTTATTTGTAGGTATTTATCAAATTTATCTTTATTTAATTCACTTAAAAGAAAAAACAATCTGGATTTTATATTTATTTTTGTTTATTGCTTTTTTAAACATTTTATTAAATATCATTTTGATTCCTAAAATTGGGATAGAAGGAGCTGCAATCTCTACCCTTATATCTTATTTTCTTCAAGCTTTTTTCACCTACATTATTTCAAAACGATATTTTCACATATTGCTTCCTATTAAATTCATAAGTAAAGTAATTTTAAGTTCTTTTGTAATGTATCTATTTTTAATTTCATGGGATACGAATAATTGGTCTTTCCAAATTTTAAAAATTATTTTAGCCGTTTTTATTTATTTAGTTGTTATGGTTACAATAAAAGGCATTAATATTAATGATCTGGTTAAATTTAGAAAGGTCTTTTAATTTATTGATTACCGCCAACAGGGATACGTTTCATCATACGCGGTTGTCAGAAGCGGCTGCATTTCGCCTCCATTCCAGTACATGATATAAATGTCGTTTCCGTTAGGAGTGAGAATGTTAAATACAATTTACTACCCGAGCGTGAAAAACGACTCTAAGGAGAGGAATAAAATGATTGAATGATGACGGTACCGTAAAATTCAAATTAAATGAAAATGATTCGCTAACTAACTTTCCGCTAAAAATTGAAAAATTAGGCATATTTTAGTCGGTCTTTACTGGAATGGCACTCAAATTCGGTGCAATTTCTCGCTGATAGTAATACAAAACAAAAGTACCTAAAAATCCACCAATTCCGTACAGGAGTGCGTCGGTTATTTCGCTTACACGAAAGGGAGAGAATAACTGACAAATTTCGATGAAAGCGCCCAGCGAAAATCCTGTTAACACGGTGATAAAATAAATGGCAGACCAGGGACGCTTCCGTAGCCGCATCTTGTAGGAGAGGTAAAGACTGATCGGTACAAAATAGAGCAGGGAATTAATTAAATCGTAAATATTCCAGATGCTGGTTTTCTTGAAGTAAGCGTAAAAGGGAATAAACACACGGATATCTAACGATTGTACGAGATGGGACTCAAACTGGAACGGCTGAAGTCCGGCGAATAGAATGAACAAAAGATAGAGAAGAATAGCCGGTTGCAGTGTGCTTTCAATTTGCCGGGCTCCACCCACACGATGGGGTCGCAGTATCAGGTAAATGACACTGCCCAGAAAAATTCCCAGCCAGGCAGAGAGGATATCGTTCACATCCGCGAACCGGGAAACGATGAAAATCTGCATCATTTCTATCAGTACAGGAGGTAAAAATGCCACACTGAACCAGAGCAATTTCCCACCCCGTTGCTTCTGCCAGTACAAAAAGTAGCAGAGGGAAGCGATGTAACCCAGCACCACCCAGAAAAGAGCATTTTCCCAAAAGGCAT
>JALXCH010000232.1 GCA_026991005.1 Calditrichia bacterium
AACAACCGGTTTACCTATAAACCCGGGCAGTTTATGGAACTGTCCGTTCTGGGCGTGGGAGAATGCCCCATCTCCATCTCTTCCACTCCCTCCCGTCCGGGAATAATTGAAATGTGCATCCGGCGAGCGGGAAGAGTGACCAATGCCCTGTACCGCCTTAAGCCCAACGACCTGGTGGGTTTACGGGGACCCTACGGAAACGGTTTCCCCATGGAACAGATGCGCGGGCAGAATTTGCTCATTGTAGCAGGCGGGCTGGGGATTGTACCCCTGCGCTCGGTGCTGCTGTACGCTCTGGACAACCGGCACGATTACGGGCGCATCATCCTGCTGTACGGCACACGCTACCCGGATTATTTCCTGTTCCGCAGCGAGTTGGAAGCGCTTTCGCTACGCTCCGATTCGGAATGCCACCTCATTGTGGAAAAACCCCGCCTGTCTCAGAAAACACCCGAATGGCGCGGTAAATTCGGCCTGGTAACCGATTTGTTCGATGAAATCCAGGATTTGGACGTCAAGAACTCCTACGCCCTGGTGGTGGGTCCACCTGTGTTCTATCGTTTCGTGCTGAGCAAATGCCTCGAAATGGGATTCTCCAAGGACCGTATTCTCATGTCCCTGGAACGTCGGATGGAGTGCGGAATTGGTAAATGCGGGCACTGCGAAATCGGTAATAAAAAGGTGTGCACGGATGGCCCCGTATTTACCTACTGGGATGTAATGAATTTACCAGAAATGATATAGGAGGCAACCATGAGTAAACCTAAAGTGGGAATTTTCGGATTAACCTCCTGTGCCGGGGATCAATTGGTGATACTCAATTGCGAGGATCAATTACTGGAACTGGCCAATGCGGTCGATATTCGGGATTGGGAGATGGCCAAGAGCGACAACGATGAAACGTGTGAGCTGGATATTGCCCTGGTGGAAGGTTCCGTGGCACAGGTTCGCGATATAGAGAATCTGAGGAAAATTCGCCAGCGCGCCAGAATTCTGGTGGCGCTGGGAACCTGCGCCGTGTGGGGAGGTATCCCTGCCATGAAGAATGAAGTTCCCCGCGATGTGATGTTAAAAGAAGTGTATGGTGGGGAGGCAGATTTCATTGAAAGTAGTGCTGCGCAACCATTAAGCTCTTTTGTCAAAGTGGATTTCAATTTACCGGGATGCCCCATTGAGAAAGACCAGTTTCTGAAAATGATGGCTTCCTTCATTCACGGCGACATGCCCGAAATTCTCAATTTTTCGGTATGCAGCGAATGCAAGATGAAGGAAAACGTGTGCCGGATTGTCCACAAAGGGGAAGTGTGCTGCGGACCCCTAACGGTAGCTGGCTGCGGGGCGCGCTGCCCCTCTCACAATGTTCCCTGCTCTGGCTGCCACGGACCTATCGAGGAAGTGCACTACGATGCCGAAGTGAAAATGTTTAAACGGCAGGGGATTCGTCCCGAAGAGATTATTCGCAAGATGCGCGTGTTTGCTGCACCTGCCTGGATGCCGGAAAAATTTAAGAAGGAGATTCAGCATGAAAATCAATAAAAAAATTTCCATTGAACATCTGGGACGCGTGGAGGGCCACGGCGGCATCCACGTGGAGATTGAAAACGGGAAAATTACCCGCGTGAATATGGATATTTACGAAGGCTCCCGCTTTTACGAAGAGCTAATTGTGGGGAAACATTACGAAGAGGTAGCTGGAATCGTGAGTCGCATCTGCGCCATTTGCTCGGCAGACCACCTGCTGGCCTCCCAGATGGCTACGGAAAAAGCATTCGGGGTGGAAATCAGTCGACAAACGTATCTGTTGCGGGGATTGCTCTTGCACGGCTCCATGATTGAGAGCCATGCTCTGCACGTGTTTGCCCTGGCACTGCCCGATCTACTGGGATTCGATGGAGTCATTGCCATGGCGGCAAAATATCCCCGGGAAGTCTCCATCGCCCTGAGCCTGAAAAAACTGGGCAACACCATCCAGGAACTCATTGGCGGACGCGCCATCCACGCCATCAATCCGGTGCTGGGGGGATTTGGAGTGGTGCCCACCACGGAACAATTGCTGGATTTGAAACAACAGGTGCAAAAGGGCCTGGACGATGCGCTGTTTACGGTGGATTTGTACGAATCGTTGTTACCGCTGCCCGATTTTGCCGATTCGCCCACCATCTATACAGCGCTGGAGCCGCGGGAGCCACGATACAGCTACCTGGGCGACATTATCCAGACCTCGCTGGGCGACCGTTTCCCTGTGGAAGAATATCGCAGGGTTTGCCATGAACGGGTCGTCTCCCATTCCACCGCCAAACAGTCTCTGTTTGCTAACAAGCCGTTTATGACCGGTGCCCTGGCGCGTCTCAATCTGAACCACAAACACATTAAGGGTAAAGCGCGGGAAGTGATGGAACGGTTGCTTCCGGAATTGCCGACTACCAACATTCTGCACAACAACACGGCTCAATTGATTGAATTGATTCATTCTCTGGAGCGGTCACTGGTTTTGATTGATTATTTGCTGGAAGCGGGTATAAAGAAAGAGCCTCCCGTCAAAGTGACTCCCCGAGCGGGACGCGGAGTAGGCGCCCTGGAAGTGCCCCGTGGCACCCTCTACCACGCCTACGAATACGACGAAAACGGCATACTGGTGGATGCGGATGTGATTACCCCCACGGCACAAAACCTGGCTAATGCAGAAAAAGACCTGCGCACCGCGGTGGAAAATTTAATCGAAGCCGAAGAAGAACAGCTTCGGTTAAGCCTGGAAATGGTGGCGCGAGCTTACGACCCCTGCATTTCCTGCGCCGTGCATTTAGTGGATTTAACAATAAAATAACCCGTTGGACTAATGAAATAATCAAATGTTTTTATTTGTACAACAATCTCACCCCCTGTCATTCTGAGCCCTGCGTAAGGAGGGTGAAGAATCTTCCTCCGCAAGGAGGAACACAATTTTTTTCTGATAGGAGTCCTTTCAGGAAAAAATTTTTAGCACAACGGGTAAGAAAAAATCCTCCTGCCTGCTTCACGGTAATAGCCGGTTCCGGAACAGTGATGCTCGGGAACCGGCTATTTTATTTCCGGCTTCAAACCGTCACACGATTCTCCCAAGTTGGTACGAATCCACTCGCAGAGTCCCTCCCGGGCAGGATTTACCTTCGAAAACAGGCGAGGTTGAATACTTGAGACCGGGCAGTAATGTGCAAACGAAAAGTTTGAATGTCCCAAAGAAATTTTTTGGAAAATCCATTTTAAAACGTAACTTGCACTAAGAAAAAAGGAAAATACAGAAACAACTTATTTCGGTTAAAACATTGCCTTGAGCTTTTTTCGCAGAATCCTGCGGATACACAGTATCCTACGGATTCAAAGAATCCTTCGGATGCACTCATCCGCAGGATCCAGCGGACACAGCCATGCCCTTGCGGTCATCCACAAAATCCTATGAAGAGAGCCCGTATCGGGGCATCCTGTGAAGAACTGGATCTGTCCACAGGATCCAGTGGATGAGTGGAAAACGGGCTCTGCGAGCAGACAGCATCTCTACGGGAATATCGCAGATTAGTTACCTTTAAAAAAAATGGGCAATAGCTCAACAATCTGACCAAAGCCTAAATGATGTGCAGTAAATTCTATTTACCAGGTACTTCCCAGAGAATTCCGCAAATCGAAGGACACTGCACATTAGAATGACGCAAATCTCTTAAAAGGTTTCATTTTGTCCTTTTCATTTTAAAAAACAGTGTCGCCCTTTCAGGGCTTAATTCTCGACTTATTTCAACAATTCCCAGGGCTTCGCCCTGGGCTACGCATGTTTGACCCCTGTGGGGTCTTTGTTTTTTTTCAAAAAACCTGTAAAATTGTTTTGAAATGAAAATTTAAGGTAATAAACAATCCGAATGTCGCATACTTCTACATTCGCAGAATTGCAATGGCAACCGCAGCACCCCTCTTCAGAGTCGTTTCGGGTCCATTCTCAGATCCCGTTTTCTACAGGATGCTGTGCGCGGGCAGTATCATTCTGATTCTCCACAGGATGTTGAATTATTAATAAATTTACGCTCATTTAAAAATATTTCTAAATATTTTTGGGAATTTGGAATTTGTTTTTTTAGAATTTGATTTGTGATGTTTGTAACTTCTTCGCGACCTTTGCGCATTCATTTGCGCAGCATCCCATGGAGCGTACTTTGCGGTTAACATACCAGAACTACGTCACACAACATAAACACCAATAAAAAACACCTGTACCAGGACTCTGCAAATTGGGTATGATTAAAGGGAATCATACTCTATCTTTTCTTGTCAGCTGTTTAGCCGTCAATTAGCCTCCGCAAAGCAGCTGGATTCAGGATCTCGATTTTTCCCCGATGGAGGGTGATGACCCGCTCTTTTTCCAGTTCCTTTAAAATTCGGCTAATCACTTCCCGGGAAGAGCCCAACTCCCGGGCAATCTCCTGGTGGGTAACTCGCACAATGCGCTTGTTCTCCGGTAAATGATTTAAAAGAAATTCCGCTACACGCCCATCCATGCGACGAAAACTGATATCGTCCAGTTTTTCCAGAATAGAGAGCAACCGCTTGCTCAATAGCTCAAAGACGTATCTTTTCCAGAAAGCAAACCGCTCTAACCAATCTTTAAAAATTTGGGATGGAATCAGAAAAATCTCACCTTCTTTTTCTACCTTAGCCACCGCAGGAAACTCTTTATTGGTCAGCGCACAGGAGACCGTTAAAATACAACTCTCACCGGGACCAATTCGATAGAGCGTTACTTCGCGCCCACTGGAGCCGATTTTAAACACCCGAATTATCCCCCTCTCCACCAGGGGAATATATCCACAGCTTCCACCTTCCACTGAAAGGATTTCTCCCTTCTCCACCTTTTTACGCAGGGCATATTTCTCGAACTCCCCCTGCACCTCTGGCGCTGCCTGCTGGATTTGTGTTAAAAATTCTTCCATATTCGAAAAAATAAGAAATCAACGTTCCGCATTCTTTTAATCAACTTAATAATTAGCCCCGATAAAACCAACAATCTTTCCTTTTCCATGTAAAACTGGTTCCTCAAAATTCTTCACCGGTTACCACTTTTGTTATTTATTACGAAAAAACCCCGGGAATCCCTAAGCTTCTTCCCGGGGTGTATGGTTTTCGTAAAAGGTATGCCCGAAATTACTTCACCAGCCTCATCTGCCGCATCTGATGGTATTTCTCGGTACGAACCTCGTAAAAATAAACGCCGGAGGAGAGTTCCACACCAGTACTACTCATCCCATTCCAGATAATGGAATACGTTCCGGCAGGCTTCCCCCTTTCTCGCCTTCCCCAAACCCGATTTCCTAACAAATCGTACACGTTGATTTCCACAAAATCTGCCGGTTCCGGCAATTGATAGGTAATGGCAGTTGTTCCGTTAAAGGGATTGGGGTAATTTTGAAACAATTGGAAAGATTGTAGGGAGTTCCGGGTCACACTAATCTGGTTGGGTGTTTTATGCAGGGTGACAGAATCGAATACGTATCCCGTGGAATCGATGGCTTCCATGTAAAGGGTATTTCCATTCACCACTACTTTGCAAAAATGATACACGCTTAGCGAATACGCCGTCCAGCTGTGGCTACCCACAGGGTATAATGGCGCACCGGCTCCACCGGTTACCACATAAACCACATTATTTATGGGAACCGTGCGTTCGTAATCGTGATCGTGTCCGGTGAAGACCAGATCCACATGGTATTGCTCAAACACGGGAACCCAATACTGCCGTACCCAATAATCACTTCCATGGTGGCCCGAACTATATGGGGGCCGGTGAAAGGTCACAATTTTCCAGTAAATATTGGGATTGTTTTCTGCCTGTTGTAAATCGTTCACCATCCAGTTGTACTGGGCATTTCCTGCACCATACACATCCTCGGAATTGAGAACAACAAAATGGGCCGATCCATAGTCGAAAGAATAATAAGATTCCGGATAACTTTTGCCCTCTTCAAATTTGTCGGAATTATGGGTGGGAAAATAGAAAAGCTGGTAATAAATCCAGCTGTTGTTCTCATGATTCCCAATTGCCGAAAGAAAAGGAGATATGTTTAACAAATCCGCCATGGTGTTAAACCAGATATCCCAGTAATATTGCACCATCCCATCATACACCAGGTCACCAGTAAACAGGGTAAAGTCCGGATTTACCCGCTTCACCTGATTTTTAACATGACGTCGGGCCGTGTTGTTGGAACGACTATCCCCCCAGGCGACAAAAGTAAAAGGAAGAGCGGGATCCACCGGTGCCGTTTTAAAAGTAAAATCCGGACTCTGATACACCCCTTCGGTCCTCACCCGATAATGGTACACGGTATTGGGTTGCAAATTAACCAATTCTATACTATGGTAATGGGTGTTCTGCGAGTCGGTAATTAAATTCCCATAAGTGGAATCCAATCCGTATTCCACGATGCTGTTCCCCTGTGCTACCGTCTCCCAGCTAATGGTCATGGTGGTGGAAGGGTCGTGCTGAAAAGAAAGGTACGGTGGTCGATCCCGGGGTGTGTAGGATTCTGGTTGAAGCAATCCCTCCGGAGAAATTTGCTCTCTTACCTCCACTCCCGGAGCCAATCTCAGGCTTCTCACGGGACTTACTTGCTCTCCCCTCTCACTCTGAATAGTGAAAAAATACCAGACCGTTCCGCTGTCCGGAACCCGCAATCGATGCTGCCACCATCCATCTTTTTCCGGGTCCAAAATGATATTGTTGTAAAAATGTGCATCCTGATTGACAGCATCAGAACCACTCCAGTACAACGTTACCGTTACCTGATGTACCGGTGTCTTTCCCTTTATCTGCACCAATATGGGAAGCTCCAGGGCATAGGAAGGACCAATAATCAATAATAAATAAAACAATAATCCCCCCAGCAAATAAGTAACCCTTTTTCTCATGTTTCACCTCATATTTTTAACTATTTTCCAGACAAACATACAGCCAATGATTATGATTTGACCCACCGGGAAAAAAATAAGTTTCCGGACATCAATTTAATTTAACTATTAATCGTTGTAAACTTGAAAATTGAAAACAATTTTTTACCACACCATTGCGTGCGTAAATCGATGGAAGTAAAACCATCTGACATCCTGATGTATCATTCTCTTTCCTCCGGATAAAATGATTTTGCCCTTATTCCGGTAAAATTTTCAGCATCTTTAAGGATATGGCTTTTTACGAACGACTCACTCAAGTTATCCTGAATTGAAAGTGAGTAATATCGCTTACATCCCGACACGGTCTTTTTACGCATCGATTTAACCAATTAAAAAATCAACTAATTGAGTCATCAGACAATTTTTTAATTTTTTACTTGACTTTTTCAGAAAGATGCGTAAATTATAAGCGCTTGTTAGATTTTTAACATATTAAGCATAGTTATTTGATTTAATAGTTATACTTGGTTATTCATTGTGAAAATAATAATTATATGAAATCAAATTTGCTTTTTATGAACTATTTTGCACGAAATGATGCTATGCTTCCTCCTGAATCGGCTAGGCTAAAAGCAGAGACCACCGCTTACAGATGGCAGAGGCTCACTTTAACTTCTTCTGAAGTTCTTCATCCATCCAGAAACTTTCGGTTTGCTCACAGAGCTGCCTGTGAGTCATCTGAATCTCAACTCCCCCATTCTCTCTTCACACTTCTTAAGGAATCCGGAACCGAATTTCCTCCTGTGCCCAAAGAACATGCACCCAACGAACGGAATTCAACGGCTTCTCTCAGCGATTTCAGAAAATCGATGTCCCGGTGACTTTGCTCTGCAACGTTGCCGGGTTTTAGATAAACAGACATTGCTTTCCCGATTCACATTGGTTTCCCGCCGGGGAAACCAGACTTCTCGTGCTCACCTTCTCGCTTCCTGTAAGTGAGGAGGCGGAGCCGTGCCCGAACCAGAAGAAACTCCCCCTCACCAATCATTCCAATCAATAACCTGAGGGAATCATGTATTCGGTTACCCAGGAACAGTTTATTTCCGGACTCCAGCAATGGAACCGGGAATACGCCTTCTTAGCACCAGTGCAGCAAGAGCTGTTTTCCGGTTATCGGTATTTTGCTCCCGGCACCTGGCAACCAGAACACTTTGTCTTTCCGGTAATCCGGGATGCCTTTTCCCTGAAACAGAGTTTTTTCTCACCCCGGCAAAAGGTAGCGGAATATCCTGCCTCACCTCGCGCGATTGCCCCTCCTCCCCCACTGGTTCTCCTTTTCCCCAAAGCCTGCGACCTCCAGGCACTCAAAATTATGGACAAAGTTTTTGCGGAAGGAGATTATCCTGATCCCTATTACCTGCAAGCACGGGAAAATGTGATTCTGATTGCCTCGGATTGCACCCAGGCCGGTCCCTATTGTTTTTGCACGCTGATGAACTCCCAACCATTCCCCAGGGAGAATTTTGATTTGAACGTGACACCGGTAGGTCAATCCTATCTTGTTGAAATTGGTTCTGCAAAGGGTGAGGAGTTACTGCAAAAATTTTTCCCCGATGTTAAACCGGCGAGGGAATCTCAGATAGCCCAGCGGGAAAAACAGCGGGAAGAACTCGCTCAACAGATAAAAGAAAACAATCGCCAATTCCAGTACTACCAATCTCATCAAGAAGCAATTGAACGGCACCTGGATTCGGATATCTGGGAATATCTCTCCCGTACCTGTGTGGAGTGCGGCATTTGCACCCAGATTTGCCCCACCTGTCACTGCTTTCTGCTGTACGACCAACCTGCGGGGAAAAAGTACGAGCGCATCAAAGTGTGGGATTCCTGTTTCTTTGCGGGATATGCTCGCATGGCCGGCGGACTCACTCCTCGCCTGCGCCTGGCGGACCGCTTCAAAAACCGCTTTTACCACAAATTCGATTCCTTTGTAACCAATTTCGGGATGGAAGCCTGTACCGGGTGCGGGCGCTGTGTGGAAGGATGCATGGGCAACATCGATTTACGAGAAGTGCTTCTGCAGCTGGAAAAAACGGTAGTGCTCAAAGGGAAAAAAGAGCTGGAGCTTTAACCACTGCCTCCCCCTAATCGCCAGCTAATATCCAAAGATAGAGACACAAAACCGGAAGATTTTCCAGAACACGACTGAATTTTTGATTTGCTTCTGAGAACCAATCTGCGGGAAAAAATCATGGAAAACATTTACCTTCCGCGGGAAGCGAAGGTTGTGGATGTGATTCCCGAAACCCCAACAATTAAAACGCTGGTTCTGGATCCCGGCGAACCCATTCCTTTCCGTGCAGGGCAATTTATGCAATTAACGGTGTATGGGGTGGGAGAAGCGCCGTTTACCCCTTCTTCTTCTCCGTACGAACTGGAGCGGATGGAAATCACCATTTTAAAAGCCGGGCGCGTTACCGAAGCGGTACATCGGCTGCAACCGGGAGATGTGGTGGGGTTACGAGGTCCATTCGGGAAAGGTTATCCCTTGCAGAAGTTTTACGGAAAAGATCTGGTCATTGTGGGCGGGGGTGTGGGATTAGCTCCCCTGCGTGCCCTTTTGTTTGCTCTGTTTCACGAACCCGAGAAATTCGGAAAAATCCTCATCAAATACGGTGCACGGAATCCCGGTGAATTAAGCTTCAAACGATTTTACACCCAGTGGCAGCAACTCCCCAACGTGGAACTGGAAATCACCGTAGATCAGCCCGATGAGCTATGGAAAGGTCGGGTGGGGCTGGTTACTGAATTACTGAACGATTTGCCCATTCAGCTGGACAATGCCTATGCCGTAAGCTGCGGACCCGAGATCATGCTCAAATTCGTTACTATCAAATTGCTGAGCGTGGGATTTAAACCGGAACAGATTTACCTTTCCATGAATCGCAACATGAGTTGCGGAATGGGAATCTGCGGCCGTTGTAACATCGGTCCCTATTATTTGTGCAAAGACGGCCCGGACATGAACTATGCCGACATCATGCATTATCCCGATGTGTTCGGATAACCACGGTTTATTTTTTCCCCACTTTACTAAAACTTCAGGGAATCATCAATTTTACAGGATAGAGAATGAGTGAGACGACAGTAGAGGATTTCCTGTTTCAGAAAATCGATTATCTGGTCACCTGCCCTTTTTGTGCCGTGGGCTGCCGCTTCAAATTTCTGAAAGGAAGAGACGAGGTGGTATTCTCGGCACGAACTCTTCACGAAATTGATTACGATTACGGAAATCTGCTCAGCGGAGGTGCTCTGTGTCCCCGGGGACATTTTGCCTATGAATTACTCTCCCATCCCAAACGCCTGGGAGAATCATTCTACCGCACAAACGGGAAATGGCAACAGGAAATCCCGGAACTCATTTTTCAGCACCTGGCTCAGGAGATGGCTCGTTCTTCCCACCCCTACCCGCTGGCGATGATGCTGGATCCCCTGCTTTCCATTCACGATTTGCGGAGCATGCTGGATCTGGCGCGGAATTTAAACCTTACTGCCGTCGATGTGGTGGCCCCACGGGATCGCCATCTCTTCCGTGCCCTGCTCGATTTACCGGAGCAGGCGCAGCGCCTCACCGATCCCCGAAAAATTAGCCAGACCTCTGTCATATTCTGCCTGGGGGATGTTTTCTCCAAACAGCCGGTTTTAAGCAAACATATTCTGAAAGCGAAATATGCCCTGCGCACGCACCGACTGCTTCACATCAATCCTTTGCCCACGCGCACCAGCTGGTTTGCCAACATTTTCGTGCAAAATCTTCCCCATACCGAGCCGCTAATTCTGGCCCAAATTTTCCTGAATCTCCTGCAAGAAGTGGCTGCCGAACAGGTAACGGAGACCCACCAGGCAGTGGCAGAGATTTTACAGAGCACCTTATCCCACGATATTCCCCGCTTTCTCGGCAGCCGGGAACTCACTTCCCTTTCCCGAATGAGCCAGCTTCTTCGCCAGAATCCCGGAGCGATTCTCTTTTATTCCACCCATCTCTACAACGCCGCCACTTCTTATTTGAACGCCATTCTGTGCTCTCTCATCAGCCAGATGGTTCAGGGATATTTCGTGCCTCTGTACACCGATAGCAATCTGGAAGCGCTGGAGGTCCTCAGCCGGGAGGTCTATCCGGAGCTCCAATTGGGAAAGCGCAATTTACTTCCCCATATTCTACAAGGAGAATTTGCCTACGTGTGGGCAGCGGGATGGAATCCAGATCGCCTGTTTCCGGGAGCACTCGCCTGGCCCGAAGCCACCCGCTGGATTCTCACCTCTCTGGTACAGATGGAACCCGAAATCCCCGTAGCGGCGCTCCTCCCGCTGGCTCATCCCCTGGAACAACCCGATTTGCGGCTCAATTTTCTGCCCCATCAATTTATCGGATCCGAACCGGTTATGCCGCCTCTGGGTGGGTCACAACCCCTCAGCCTTTACGCTTTACTCTTTCACCAAAAATTAATGAACACCGGCGTCTCTTTTTCCAGCCCGGAATCAGGCTACATAAACCAACCGTTCCCGGCTCTGTTTGCGCAGGAAGTGGATTACTACCGAAGCAAATTAGAGGAATTGTACACCGGAAACCCACAACACTGGTTCATCCCCACCGATCATGTGGCTCACTATCGTGATGGGGCATTAACACAATACTCTTCCTGGGCACAAAAGGATTGTGACGACGAGAATGTGGATGTGAGCGAACACCTGGCTCGCAGCCTGCAACTCCGCAAAGGGCAGGCGGTACAAATTGCTGTGGATTCACCAAAAGCCGGGAAATCTTCCCGGACGCTCTTTTCTTCAGAAACGGTACTCATGGCCAATCCCCGGCCTTCGTTACCGGAGCACCTGATTGTTCCCTTTGCCCATGTGCCATCGGTGCGCAAATTACTCGCCGGAGAGCTGGCGCCTCACAATCGGGAATATTACTTCTGGTGTCCCCCGGTACAAATTTCACCCATTTAAATGCGCAAAACGCTTTTTGAGCATATTTTCAGGAGTTTTTCTCCATGTCTCGCATCGAAAAACGCATTGTGGTTAATCTGGATTTGTGCATTGGTTGTCGCAGCTGTTCCTCAGCCTGCCATTACGGGCATCACCAGCAGAGCAATCTGGTCTCCGGGATGGTGGCGGACATTGCCCTGATTCCCTCTAACTGCCGCCATTGCTTGAATCCTGCCTGTATTGCGGTGTGTCCCACGGGCGCTCTATTTCAGGACGAGAACGGATATGTACGGCGCGCCAATCTGCTGTGCATCGGCTGCCGCAGCTGTTCCCTGGCCTGCCCCTTTGGGGTGATTGGATATGAATTTACCCGCCACATTGCTCCCAAGTGCGACCTGTGTATCGACCGCGTGGAACAGGGCAAGTTGCCTCGCTGCGTTTCTGCCTGTACCAGCGGCGCCCTGCAATTTGTGGATTTAACCCCGGAGAAAATTCCCGAGACCCTCATCGGCGGACGGGTGCTGGCTCATTCAAAGGTACGACGAACCTGAATTCCCCTGCCAGTTGGGACGCAGGATGGCACTTCCCCGGAGCAAAGACTTCATCTTCGGCTTGAATTTCCATTTCACAAAAAAGGAAATTTCAAAAAATCAAACCGATATCCAAAATTGATTGCGAAAAGTTCAGAGTGCCGAATGCTGTTTGCCGGACGTCAAGTAGCGGGTCAACTTTAGCACAGGAAGTTGCTCCAATCCCTTAATTCTGGTTTAATAAGGAGTGATGGTATGATTTGTCCCGTGTGTAAAACTGAAAATCCCGAAGACCACAACTATTGTAAGGAGTGTGGAGCAGCGCTGAAAAAAGAGCTGGAAGACTACCAGCAAAAGCTGCAGCGTGCCACAGCTCTGGAGAGCGACGGGAAACTGGAGGAAGCGGTGGCGACTTTTCTGGAAGCGGATAAAATGAAGCGCACTCCGGAGATTTGTCTGCATATCGGGAATTTACTTTACCGCCTGGGGCGGCTGGATGAAGCCATCGAGCGCTACAATTTGTGCCTGGGGGTGAAGCCCAATCAGGCCGGGGCGTATTACGGTCTGGGACTGGCGCTGTACCGCAAGGCACGGATTAGCGAAGCCATTCAACTGTTCCAGCGGTGCATCCAGATTGATCGGGATTTCCTGATGGCGTACTACTGGCTGGGAATATGCTACTTCCACCATGGCGAAATGGAAAAAACCTGCCGGGTGTTAAAGCAACTCATCGAAAAGAATCCGGAATTTACCATCGCTTACTACCACCTGGGTGAAGCGTGCTCCCAGCTTGGTAAAATCGACGAAACCATCCGTAATTTCGAAGTGGTGGTGCAGCACAATCCTCAGGACGCTCCTGCACACTTCCAGCTGGGACTGGCGTACTACAAAAAAGGCGAAATCGACAAGGCCATTGCCAGTTTCCAGAAGGTGCTGGAACTGGATCCCGGCCACGAACGCGCCCGCCACAACCTGAAAACGTTACAGGAAATGCGGCTTCATTTTTATTAAACCCCGGCATTTTTAGAAACACTTTCAACATTGATTTTTCCAGTTTTTCCGGTATGATGATTTCCCCCAATTTTATTTGAACCGCTTCACTTTCCGGGACTTAATTGGGAGTTTCCTCTATGAACACACTCTGGCTGTATCCTCTTGTTTTTCTTGTTATTCCCGGTTTTTTCTTTACCAGTATCGTGGGTCTCGTAACCACCTGGGTGGATCGTAAACTCTCGGCTCTGGTGCAATGGCGCGTGGGTCCTCCGTTTTTTCAACCGTTTTACGACCTGTTCAAATTATTTCACAAAGAATTAATCATTCCCTCACAGGCGCGCAAAACCGGTTTTCTTCTGGCTCCCATTCTGGGTCTTACCGCCACTGCCCTGGTTGCCACGATGATTGGAGTAATTTCCTGGAATCCCGAATGGCAATTTGTAGGCGACGTGGTGGTCATCCTTTATCTGCTCATTCTGCCCGCCCTGAGCATTGTGTGGGGCGGTTTTTCTTCGGGCAACCCGCTAAGCATTTTAGGTGCTGCCCGCGAAATAAAACTGCTGGTGGCTTACGAACTTCCTTTTCTCATTGCCGTGGCTATGGTGCTTTTCCGCGTTCACACGTTTTCTCTGGGGGAAATTCTGCAATACCAGCAAATGCAGGGTCCTCTGCTCTCCTCTCCTTCGTTTATTCTGGCTTTTGTGGTGGTCCTGCTCTGCCTGCAGGCCAAATTGGGGCAGGTTCCCTTCGATATTAGCGAAGCGGAATGCGAAATCATGGAAGGCCCCTTTCTGGAATATTCCGGCCCTGCTCTGGGTATTTTTCAGTTAACCCGCGCCATGCTTTACGCAGTGCTCCCCTGGTTTGTGGTGAATTTGTTCTGGTACAATCCCCTGCAGGGATTGGGAATCCTTTACATGCTGTTAAAATACCTGGCCGTGGTCATCATAATCGTTCTGATTAAGAACACCAATCCCCGGGTGCGGATTGATCAGGCGGTTAAATTCTTCTGGGGATGGTTAACCGCTCTGGCCATTCTTGCCTTTTTGCTGATGTTAAAGGGTTATTAGCTCCTGCATTAAATTTCAGTTTTGCCGCACAGGAATTTAATTCAATTTTAGATACGGAGAAGATTTCATGCCCAGGCTTTCTACTCGCTGGCTTAAAAAATCGCCGTGGGTTTATCATGTTGGAACCGGAGGTTGCAACAATTGCGATATCGAGATTCTGGACTGCCTAACCCCTCGCTTCGATATGGAACGCTTTGGGATTAAGCTGGTGGTGAGTCCCCGCCATGCGGATGTGCTTCTGGTGAGCGGCCCGGTAACTTACCACATCAAACCGCGGTTGCAGGAGGTGTACCGGCAGGTTCCCAAACCGTGCGTGGTGGCCTGCATCGGTGCCTGTGCTTGCAGCATGGGCATTTTTAAGGACGCCTACAGTGTGGCCGGTCCCGTGGATAAAGTGATTAAAGAAATCGATCCCAACGCTATTTTTGTGTATGTGCCCGGTTGTCCCCCCAAACCGGAAACTATGATTATGGCCCTGGTGAAAGCGCTGGAAAAAATCTAATTTTCTTCCGGATGCCGGAACGCTTTTTGCCTTTCCGGTTTCTGAGATTTTATTTTTAGCAAGATGTGGAAAATAATCACCGAAAGATCCACTTCCCCATTCATATTATTTGAATTATTTTAAGGACTTCATTTCCACATAAACGTTTCAGGAAAAACCATGGCGCGCATGAGCATCGCAGATTTTATTCGCTCCTTTCAGGAACGCTACAAAGGCGTTTCGCAGATTCAACAACGCTCGCCCAGGCGTGTGTACATTCGTATCCCCCGCGAAAATCTTAAAGACGCCGCACACGTGCTGTTCCGCGAAATGGGTGCCAAATTTTCCATTGCCACCGGCATTGATGTACGCGACGGATTCGAGGTGCTGTACCACTTTACCTTCAACCGGCACGGATTTATCTGTACCCTGCGCACACTGGCACCGCGGGATGACCCCAAGCTGGATTCCCTGACCTCCATCATTCCCGGTACCACCTGGATCGAGCGGGAGATTCACGACATTCTGGGGGTTAAGTTCGAAGGACATCCCAATTTAAAACGGCTGGTTAAAGCCGAATTTCTCCAGGATGACGAATTCCCTTTCCGCCGGGATTTCGACATCCGTAAGTTCAAAGAAAAACACGGATTACCCATTCCTGACTGACATTCTGCTTTTCATTTAATACACGATTACACAATAAAAATTGAAAAGAAATTCCGCCTGCCAGCAAAGCGGATAGTTATAACAGAGCTGTTCCTCGTACATGAATTCACCTCTCTTTTCACCGGGTGTAAGACAAACATTTCTTCCTTTTTCAATAAACATTTAAATTCAACCTGAGAACAAATTTAGCCAGCGGAGAACTTCCATGCGCTCCATTATTCCCGTCGGGCCCTTTCATCCCTTACAGGACGAACCGGAAAATTTCATTCTCACCGTGGATGGCGAAACGGTGGTGGATATCGACGTCAACATCGGCTATATCCACAAAGGCATCGAATTACTGGCACAGCAGAAGACGTACGATCAGGTGGTATTTTTAGTGGAACGGATCTGCGGCATTTGTTCCATTACCCACACCGTCTGTTTCTGTAACGCCGTAGAGGATTTGCTTCAGGCGAAGATTCCCGAACGGGCGAAGTACATTCGCACCATTTTAGGAGAAATTGAGCGCATCCACAGCCATTTGTTGTGGGCCGGACTGGCCGGGCATTTCATTGGATACAACACGGTGTTCATGTGGGCCTGGAAGTACCGCGAGCCCATTCTGGATATGATGGAACTGCTTACGGGAAATCGGCAAAGCTGCGGGATGCTAAAAGTAGGCGGGGTGCGGCGGGATCTGGATGACGGGAAATTCCCCACCCTGCTGAAAACCCTGGACGAGATTGAGCCGAAAATTCAGATGCTGGCCGATGCCGTGCAGGATGATCCGGTACTGAAAGCCCGGCTGGGTGGCGTGGGAGTCCTGAGTAAAAAGGATGCCATCGATTATTGTGTGGTGGGCCCCACCGCCCGCGCTTCGGGGGTGGACATCGATGTGCGCCGCGACGAACCGTACGCCGCCTACCCATACCTGGATTGGAAAGTGATTGTGCTGGAACAGGGCGATGTGTACGCCAAATTCCTGGTACGCATTCTGGAAGTGCTGGAATCCATTAAAATTTTACGGCAGGCCGTGCAACAAATTCCCCAGGGGGATTATCTGCTACCCATCAAATCCATTCCCCCCGGCGAAGGAATCGGACTATACGAGGCGCCCCGCGGCGAGGATATCCATTACGTCCGCTCCAACGGAAGCAATTACCCGGAACGGGTGAAGGTGCGTGCCCCCAGCTACATTAATATTCCCTCTTTCTACGCTTCCTGCATCGGGCAACAGGTTGCGGACGTTACCATTACGCTGGCTTCAGTCGATCCCTGCTACAGTTGTACCGAGCGCATGATGGCAGCCCGGGACGCGCAGGGCGGTCAGCGCTGGAATCAGCAAAAGCTGGTGGAACTGAGCCGCCGGAAAACCCTGCAGCTTGCCGCCGAAATGGGAGTAGAACCCGACCTCCCGAACCTTCGTCAGAAATTGCGAGAATAACCGCCAGAGGTGCCATAAAACCCTTTCTTTTTCTGTGAATTTCCCAAAAGGAGAGTGTGAATGAACCTGCTCATCTTTCTTTACATTCCGTTGCTCTGGGGAGTGTTGTGTCTGCTACCGGGGAAGAAACTCCGCCACGGAATATCTGTGCTGGCTTCGGCTCTTTTCCTGTGGCTGGCAATTCAACTCCAGATATCTTCCGTTCCCCCGAAACCGGTTCACATCTCTTACTTCTCCCTGGGAAAACTCGATTTTGCCCTGGAACTCAGTCAGGATGCACTTTCCCGGCTGGTGCTGCTGTTGCTGGGCTTGTTTGCCTTTTTGTTCAGCCTGTATTCCATTTATTATTACCGCCATCGTTCCCTTTCCCCATTTTACCATGCCTTTACCGCCTGGACGCTGCTCGGAGCCGCTGCCATTGTGCTGGCCGATAATTTTTTCGTACTTCTGATAGGATGGGAAATCACCACCCTCTTGCTTTTCTTTCTGATAAGCCTGAGCCACACCAAAGCATCCGCCATGGCCGCCGGAAAAGCGTTCGCCATCCTCGGCTTCACCGATGTGGCACTGATTCTGGGAATTGTGGCTCTCCTGGTAACATCCGGCACCTGGAACATGAGCCACCTACACATCCGCACAGATGATGCGCTCTCTCTTACCATTTACCTGCTCATTTTTGTGGCAGCCATTGCCAAAGCAGGTGCCATGCCCTTCCATAGCTGGATTCCCGAGGCGGTTAAAGAGGGGCCTCTGCCCATCGCTGCCTTGCTCCCCGCCTCTCTGGACAAGTTGCTGGGGATTTACTTTCTGGCGCGAATCAATCTGGATATCTTCACCCTCACCCCGGTTGCGTACACCATCATGCTGGTTGTGGGCGCCATCACCCTGCTGTTCGCCAACCTGATGGCACTGATTCAAACAGATTTGAAGAAATTTCTGGGCTTTGCCACCATCACTCAGGTAGGCTATATGCTCATCGGATTTGGCAGCGGCACTTTCATCGGAATCATGGCCGGGCTTTTCCACATGGTAAACCATGCCCTTTACAAGACATTGCTTTTCTTTGGAGTTGGGGTGGTGGAACGAGAAACCGGCACCACGGAGATGTCCCGTTTAGGGGGATTGGCCCGTCGCATGCCTTTTACCTTCTGGAGCCTGACTATCGGCTGCATGGCTGCCTCCGGCCTCCCCCCGCTGAACGCTTTCGTCTCCAAATGGATGGTGTACCAGAGCACCCTGGCAGGTAATTTACCGATTGTGCTCATTATTGCCATGTTCGGTAGTGCACTTACACTGGCGACGTTTCTGAAAATGTGGTACTCGCTTTTCTTTGGTCAATCCGGAAGCTCCATTCCGGAAAAACCGGGAGACGGCGACCTTTTTGCTCGATTCACCCTGTTTATCCCCGCTTTCCTCTGCCTCTTTTTCGGCATTTTCCCCTGGATTCCTCTGAACCATTTGATTATCCCCATCATCCGCAGCACTCCCTTCCCTGCAGCCGGTACGCTTACCCTGCAATCGGCGTTTTACAATCCGCTGCTGGCGGCAGGGTTGCTCCTGCTGGGACTGGTGCTGGGTGCGATGTTCTTTTTACTTCTCCGCTGGCCGCAACGGGAAACCACCACTCTGTTTATTGGTGGAGAGACATTTCGTCGGGAATCCCACCGCTACAGCGCAGACGCCCTGTACGAAACATTTACCCGGCTAAATTTTGTAGGGGGTATGCTGAAGGAAGGAAATAAAGGCGTGTTTGATGTGTACAACCTGAGCAGTCGGCTGGGCCTGGTGGTGGTCAACGGATTAAAAAGTCTGCACGATGGCATTCTTTCCACCTATCTGGCCTGGTGCATTATCGGGCTGGGGATTATCTGCTTCA
Source organism: Calditrichia bacterium (assembly GCA_026991005.1). The sequence goes on from JALXCH010000232.1 coordinate 18,938, forward strand.
TTTTAATGGTGGTGTAGAAACGTTTTTGAACCATTTGCCTTTATAGAGGCTGTGTAAAAATGAAATATCAATAGAATATTCATTCATTGTCATTCAAAGCAAAACATAGCCCCGAGCTTCCAGCTCGGGGAACTTAAGGCCCAAACTATAAATTAGGCTTTAGCCCAATTTTAGGCTAAAGCCTGATTTTAGGAGAAAGATTAAATAATCCATGAGCTGAAGCTCGTGGCTATGAAAACAATGAAGAATACAATTATCTGTAAAATTATCTTGAAATACAGAATTCATTACCCCGGAGGTATCTCCCGGCAGGTAAACTTCCTGCAATTGTAAAAAACGGATTTCATTTAAAAATAAAAGAAACAAATCATGCTCATTCTTCTTTACGCGCTGCTCATTTTTTGCATCATCGGTTCCGTCATTGCCATCGAGACTCGCAACATCCTGGCTTCGGTTATTTCCGCTGGAGTGGTGGGAATGGGACTTTCCATCATGTTCCTGTTCCTGGGTGCCCCGGACATTGCCATCACACAGGTAGTGGTGGAGGTGATTGTACTCATCATTTTGATTCGCTCCACCGTTTCCATCGATAATACCGCTATCGAAGCTCACCGGGACACCTTTGCCATCATCGCCAGTCTCATCTTTTTCGGGTTGTTTCTGGTGTTTGCCTTCCTGGCATTCCAGGAACTTCCCCCCTTTGGTCACCCCCTTATGTCGGTATCCCGGCACTACCTGGAACACAGCGTTTCCCAGACCGGGGCTTCCAATGTGGTTATGGGAATTTTGCTGGATTACCGCGCTTACGACACCCTGGGCGAAGCCACGGTCATCTTTACTGCCATTCTGGGGACTTTCGTCATTTTGCGGCTGAAAGGCAAAAAGAAGAAAGAAGAGGCCGATCCGGTTCGGGTGGGAATTCCCGAGGAAAAAGAATTACAGGACTCCCTGAAGTAACCAGCGCTTCCGAAGATGAAAGAGAAAAACAAAAAAAATTCTTCTCATCTTCCGGCTTGTGTCTTTTAATCTAACGCCGTATTCCCTGTTCCGGAGACCATCATATTTATTCCCTGAGGATGTAGGCGTAATACTTTTACTGAAATTAAGTATTCCACCTTCTTCATTTCATATCCGAGACATTCGCATCCGTGCTGCAGAAAAAGGAGAACCCATTTCATGAATTCCGGAATGACGTTTATTGTGAAGACTGCCACCCGGCTCCTTACCGGTGTCATTTTTCTGTACGGTTTTTACATTACCTTTTACGGCCATTTAACCCCGGGTGGTGGGTTTGCCGGGGGAATTATGCTGGTCTGCGGTTTCATCCTCATCACCCTGGCCTTCGGGAAGGAGACTTCCCTGCGAAAACTGAGCGACTTCTGGGCCAGTTTGCTGGATAATTTAGGCGCCTTAACCTTTTGGAGCATTGCCATGCTGGGTTACACCGCCGGATACTTCTTTTCCAATTTTCTGGAAAAAAGCGCTCCTTTTTCCCTGCTGAGTTCCGGCACCATTCTTTACAACAACATTGCCATTGCAGTGAAAGTGATGGCCAGTGTTTTCGCCGCTTTTCTGGCTCTGGCCATTTTTGGACGATTTGTTTCCGGACTGGTGAATGAGGATGAAGATTAGCCTCCGCAGAGGCTTCGCACACCTCTGCGTACTCTCCAAATTTCCTGGTCATTCCAACTTACAGGGAAACATTTTATGCTAATCTATTTTCTGAATGCCATTCTTTTTGTAATGGGGCTGTATTGCCTGATTGCTAAAAAACATCTGGTTAAAAAAATTATCGGGATGGTCATCACAGAATACGCCATCAACCTGTTTATTATTCTCATTGGTTACCGGCACGAAGGGATTCCTCCCATTTTGCTTCCGGAAATGAATCGCGCAGAATTTGCCCGTCAGGCAGTTGATCCGCTTCCGCAGGCGCTGGTGCTTACCTCCATCGTCATTGGGCTGAGTACCCTGGCGCTTATGGTGGGCATCTCACTCCATCTTTACCGCAAGTACCACACTTTCGACATGAGTGAAATCCGCCGCCTCCGCGGATGAAACACCCGGACGGAACACATTTCACCGGCTGCTTCCGCAACCTGCTGGAATTAATTCCCTGTAAACGTCACCCATACCTCGCAGCATTTTGAAGTTCTCTCTGTAAATATATTTTTCCAGGGTTTACCTCATCAATCGGAGTTCGAGAATATGGAACAAATGCTTCCCTTATTTGTCGCTATCCCCCTGGGCATGTCGTTTCTGAATCTGATATTAACGAAATTTATTCGGGGTATTTCCGCCGGTCTCACCCTGCTCACGGTGCTTTTTATGGGCTGGCTGGCCTTTCAGTTTCTGGGGCATCCGGCGTTTCATTACTCCATGGGAGGCTGGGCACCACCACTGGGGATTTCTCTGGTCTGGGACGCCCTCAGCCAGTTGCTCATTCTCATCATCTCGGTTATCTCCCTGGCTGTTACCTTATTTGCCATCCCCTATATGCAGCAATACACCGCCCGAAACA
>JALXCH010000233.1 GCA_026991005.1 Calditrichia bacterium
ATTTTATAAGGATTTGGGATTTGTTATTTGAATTTTGGGATTTGGGATTTGGAATTTTGTTTGTGATTTGGGATTTGTTATTTAGAATTTGTTTCCTTCATAAATATTCAAACAAATACATTTCTTGAAGAAAAATAGATCCCATTAAAACCCGTTATTATAAGAAATTTGTCACAAAACCTTGACTTTCTTTCTCGAGAGTAGTAATATTTAGAAAAAGGTGTTACTTTTTGCTAAGAAAGTAACGCTTGTAACATAATGTGTCGGGTGCTAGCCAGCAAAAGGAGCTTGTTATGCAACTCATTTTACGATCCCTCCTTACCTTGCTTTTGTGCATTAATTTTCTAACTCCTGCCTTTGCTCACCTCACCGGCACAATTAAAGGGCTTGTGAAGGATGCCCGCACCCACGATCCTTTGATTGGTGCGGAAATCGAAGTCCCCGGGAAACACCTGGGTACTACCACAGATTCCCTGGGGCATTTTTTTCTTTCGGGATTGGATGAAGGCCGCTACCTGTTACGGGTGAGCTATATGGGCTATCAGCCTCAGGAAAAATCGATTCTGGTGCGTGCCGGGGAAATTACCCGGGTGGAGTTTAATCTGGAGCCCCGGCCCATACCTCTGGAGCAGGTGCTGGTGGAGGGAGAGCGGGTGTATTCTGCCGCTTCTTCGCGCAGCGTACGACAATTTGATATTAAAATCCGCCCCACCCGCTCGGCACAGGACATGCTGAAGATGGTGCCGGGATTGTTCATTGCTCAGCACGCGGGAGGTGGAAAAGCAGAGCAAATCTTCCTGCGCGGGTTCGACGCCGACCATGGAACAGACGTTGCCATTGATGTGGATGGCATTCCCGTGAATATGGTCACCCATGGGCATGGCCAGGGGTATGCCGATTTGCATTTTTTAATTCCCGAGGTGGTAGAAGGTATCGAAGTGTTTAAGGGGCCTTATTTCGTCCAATTTGGTAATCTGGCTACTGCCGGAGCAGTGCATTTTAGCACCAGAGATCATCTGGAAAAAAATTTGCTCCGTCTGGAGGTGGGGCAATTTCGCACCACTAAAGCCACAGCCCTGTTACAACTCCCCATCGAGAGTTACCGGCAGAACGCTTATTTTGCCGTCCAGTATTACCAGTCCGATGGCCCCTTCGAGAGTCCCCAGAATTTTAAGCGATTAAATCTTTTCGGCAAATTTCATGTGCATCTCTCCGAGCGGAGTAAATTGGCTTTTACGGTGAACACCTTTGGTTCTGCCTGGAACGCCTCGGGGCAAATTCCCGAACGGGCGGTTCGGCGGGGACTGATTTCCCGTTTTGGTGCCATCGACGATCTGGAAGGAGGAACCACAGCCCGGCAAAATGTGAACCTGCTCTATTCCCTGAGGGGACGACACAACAACCAGTTTCAAATTCAAGCCTGGGCTTCGAATTACAATTTTAAATTATTCTCCAATTTCACCTTTTTTCTCCGCGACACCACCCATGGAGACATGATTGAGCAGGTGGACCGTCGGCGGTTGCTGGGTGTAAATAGCCAGTACCGGATGTCCGGCAAATTGGGGAATTACTTTCACACCAGCCGTTTTGGGGGTGGGTTCCGCCAGGACAACATCGCGGTGGGATTGTGGCACAGTCCGGGACGGGTGCGGCAGCAGGTGTTTGGCGATGTCCGCGTGGCCGAACAAAATCTCTATTTCTGGTACCAGGAGGAGATTCTCTTCAGTACCTATTTCCGCATGCAACTTAGTTTACGAGGCGATTATTTCACCTTCAACGTGGATGACCGCCTGGATGACCCCGCGCAGCCCGACAATGGGTTGCCCCACGCTTCCGGATTTGCGCAAGAGGCCATTTTGAGTCCCAAACTTAATCTGGTGTTCAGTCCCACCTCTGCAGTGGATATTTTTTTGAACACCGGTAGCGGGTTTCATTCCAATGATGCCCGGGACGTGGTGATGGGGCAAAAAATGAAAGACATAACTCATGCCATGCGCGCAAAAGGTGCGGGCGAAGCGGATATTGCCGCAGCGTTGCAGGCGCGCCATTTCGATCCCGCCCAGGCCAATATCCGTACCCTGCCCCGGGCGGTGGGAGGAGAATTGGGATTACGTGCCCGGTTAGGACATCGCGTTAATCTTGGCCTGGCAGCCTGGTTGCTGGATATGGAAGAAGAGCTGGTATATGTGGGAGATGAAGGAACCACCGAAATCAGCGGACCGACCCGCCGCTGGGGAGTGGATCTGGAACTACGGATGAAGTTGCTCCCTTACCTATGGCTGGATGCCGATGTTAACCAGGCACACGCCCGCTACAAAGATTTACCCGAAGGGGAAAACTACGTCCCCCTGGCACCGCGACTTACCTCCACGGGCGGGCTCACTTTTATTCATCCCAAAGGATGGGAAGGGGCACTGCGCTATCGCTGGATGACCGACCGGCCGGCAAATGAAGACAACACTGTGGTGGCGTATGGTTACACGGTGTGGGATGCCACCGTTGGGTATCGGTTTGGAGCGTACAAGATTTCCCTCATGGTGGAAAATATTCTGGATGCGGAATGGAACGAAGCCCAGTTCGACACGGAAAGCCGGTTGCCGGGAGAAGCAGAGCCGGTTTCCGAAATTCATTTCACCCCCGGAAATCCCCGAAACGTGCGGGTGCAACTCTCCTACACGTTTTGAGCAGTGTAGAGTCGGTTTGAGCTGCCAGATGAGCTGATTCGAAGCGGTGGAAAGAGTGAGGAGCACCAGGCTATTTTTAAAATGAGATTTGAGACCGCTGCGGATTGCCCTGCCTTCTTCGAAAGCTCGGGAGTCTGGGGAAAACTTCAAAAATAGGGTTTTAGCCCAACGGTTTGGCCAGAGCCAATAGTTGGTAGAGAGGTAACAGAGATTTTTTATTGAGATTGCAGGGTGTATCTTTCCCCATAGCGCACAATGGTGGTGCGGAATCCGTTTTCCTCCAGCAGCTGTTGCAAATGTTTTTGGGCGGGTGGTTCTCCGTGTACCAGAAAAATGCGCTTCAAACGGCGGTAATCCAGTTGCCGAACGTAGTTTAAAATCTCCTGGTAATCGGCATGGGCGCTGAAAGCGTGCAACGTTTCCACCCGGGCGTTTAAACGGTAGAAATCCCCCAGAATACGCACTTCTTTGTGCTTCTCCTGAATTTTCCGTCCCAGGGTATGTTCGGCCATGAAGCCAACAATCAATATGGTGTTGCGCCAATCCTGAATGTTGTGTTTTAAATGATGCAGAATACGACCTGCTTCGCACATCCCCGAGGAAGAAATGATTATAGCAGGCCCTTTCAAATCGTTCAGGGCTTTGCTTTCGGATTCGCTTACGATGTAGTGCAACTCTTCAAACCCAAAAGGATTCTTGTGATGTTCTAAAAAGGCGCGGCGAGTCTCTTCGTCGTAACATTCCTGATGCACTCGAAATATGGAGGTGGCACTCGTGGCCATGGGGCTGTCCACGTACACCGGGATGTGAGGAATTCGCCCCTGGTCGTGGAGGAGGTGAATGAAGTACACCAGTTCCTGGGTGCGTTCGATGGCGAAAGCGGGGATGATGATTTTTCCTCCGTGTTTTACGGTGCGGTTGATGATGTTGGCCAGTTTGTCCATGTCAGATTCGATGGGATCGTGCAGGCGATCGCCGTAGGTGCTTTCCAGTACCAGATAATCCACGGGAGGTAAAATTTCGGGATCGCGGAGAATGGGCAGCCCTTTTCGCCCCAGGTCTCCGGTAAACCCAATGCGCAGGTGCTGCCCGTTACGATGGAGCTCCAGGTAAGCCATGGCCGAACCCAGAATGTGCCCGGCATCATAAAAGGTTACCCGTGCCCCGTCGGCAATGTAAAGGGGGCGATGGTAGGAAATCGTAACAAAATAGTTCAAACTTTCCACCACGTCCGCTTCGGTGTAGAGCGGTTGTTTGTCGAAGGGTTCACCTTTTTTGCGCGCCCGTTTGCGCAAATATTCCAGGTCTTTGGCCTGGATGTGGGCAGAATCCATCATAACCAGACTGGCAAGGTCGCGGCTGGCCGGTGTGGTGTAAATATTTTCCTGAAACCCTTTGCGGGGAAGTAAAGGGATTAAACCGCAATGGTCGAAATGGGCGTGGGTAAGGATTGCCGCACGGAGTTGGGAGGCATCGAACGTCCAGTTTCGGTTTTTCTCCTCCGCTTCGCGCCGCCGCCCCTGAAAGGCACCGCAATCCACCATGATGGTTTCACCTCCAAACTCCACAAAATGTTTAGAACCCGTTACCTCTTCTGCTCCCCCGTGGGAAAACAATGTGGCCTGCATGCGCACAACCTCCGGTTTTAGAATCACTTTTTTTTGAGAGATATTCTCATTCCGTCTCTCTTCCAGGAATAGTAAAAAAAGGTGCCCCAGGAAAAAAGAATTATTTTCGAAAATCGCGTGGTTAAAGGGTGTAGAAACCCGATGGTAAAACCAAAATCGTTTTTGCGTGTTTTGTGCGAAATTTCGTTTTAACTTCTGGTTGTTTTAACAACGCACCATTTCATATCAGTTGACACAACCAAAAACCTGATCTTGTAGCCATGAGAAAATCGCATGTTGCCTTCTCAATTGTAATTTTATTAGCACTCTCGATTTATCTTCCGGCGCAATACCGATATGTGCGGACTCTGTTTCCCGGAAGCACGATGTTGCCCGATATCGTATACCAGGTCGCACCGGCGTTGCAATCCCCTTATCGGCTGGAGGATAATACGGTTCCGGATAGTTTGCGTCTGGATTTGTTCCTTCCGCTGGGGGACACGCTCACGCGACGGCCGGCGGTCATCTTTGCCCATTCCGGTGCTTTTTTACAGGGGAATCGCCACCACAACGATATGATGGCTTTTTGCGATTCTCTGGCGCGGAAAGGATACGTCACCGCGACCATCGATTACCGCCAGGGGTTCGAAATTTTCAGCAATAACACCCCCATGCATGCCACCCGGGCAGTGTACCGCGGTTTTCAGGACGGCCGGGCAGCGGTGCGCTACTTACGTGCCCATGCCGATGATTTCGGGATTGATTCCAGCCGCATCTATTTTGCCGGAAGCAGCGCCGGCGCTTTCATAGCCCTGCACCTGCTGTACATGGATCGACCCCAGGAACGTCCTCCGGAAACGTTTCAGGTAGATTACTGGGATCCGCTGTACGGGAACCAGACGGCGCCCGATCTGGGAGATTTTGACATCGGCTGGAATCTGGGTGTCCGCGGTACTCCCGATGCGGCTGTTTCCCTGTGGGGTGCCGTGAAAGATACCCTTCTCATTGATGAAGATAACCTGCAACCTCTTTATCTCGCCCATGGCGAAGCAGATCCTGTGGTGCCATTTACTCAGGGGCATCCTTTTGGTTACCCTCTGTTTCCGGAGGTTCAGGGAAGTGCTTTGATTGCGCAGCGGCTCACTCATTTAAATGCGGCTAATTTCGAAACCTATTTTGTACCCGGTGCGGGACACGAATTTTACGGGACTTCCAACGGAAGCTGGACAAACGGTAGCGGCGGAAATGCCTACTGGGATACTCTCGTTGTGCGGATTACTCAATTCCTCTGGCGGCAACACAAACCCACTGCCGCTTTCAGTTTCTCTGTTCAGGATAGTTTTACCGTGGCGTTTACCAATCAAAGTACAGACCTGCGGCGCTGCACCTGGGATTTTGGAGACAGTACCTTGAGCCATGAGGTGCATCCCCTGCACACTTTCCCCGGAGCGGGAAACTATCGGGTGCGGTTGTATGTGGAGAATGCCATCCAGAGCTGGGACACGCTTTCGCAGGTGGTCTCTTTGCAGCCGTTAGCTCTGGCAGAGAATCGGGAGAGAGTGCCAGAGCCCGTAGTGGAGGTGTTTCCTAATCCGTTCAATCTGAACACGCGCATTCATTTCGTTTTACAGCAGGCACAGGAGGTGCATCTGGAAATTTTCAACCTTCGGGGACAGCGAATTCGTTCTCTTCTCCATCGCTGGTTAGCGCCGGGCCGTTACACCGTTCTCTGGAATGGATGCGATGCTTCGGGACGTCCCGTGGCCTCAGGAGTGTACCTCTGCCGTTTGAAAGGGACATCTGGCTCCTCCTTTACCGGCAGGGTTATTCTTTTAAAATAATTTTACCTGGTATCCTATTTTTTGAAATACATGTTTAATTGTTAAAAGGCCTTGTTCTTTAGTTTTTTGAGTGTTGCCTGCTGAACATTCCGAAAGTTTTTATTCTTCCACAAGCTACGGTTCATTCCGGAGCTTTTGCCAGGAAGTTCTTCTAAAGCACATAAATTGTCTGCGGACTACCTCTAAACTTTCGCCAGGCGATTGGGTTTGTGGTTAAATTCCGGGTAAGCTTTTGTAAATCCCTTTATAAAGTGCTAAACAGTAATTCCCTTATTGAGGGAACGGATTAATCATGTTCTTAAAATATCTTGCTTATGAGGGTAGAAAATGTTAAGTTTTTTCGTTTGAAAGCCGTCGTGCAGGGAAAGGAAAGCATACTACCATGTGTGGGGTCGCAGGATATTTTTCCCGTTCGGGAA